>CAZALQ010000099.1:0-3528 GCA_964485605.1 uncultured Oscillospiraceae bacterium | reverse complement strand
ACAATATTATCCTGCTGAATCTCCGATTCACAGCCTTGATGCAAGGACAAAAATTCTTGCTGTTTTTGCATACCTTATCTCACTTTTCTTTATTAAATCATTTACGGGATTTGCAATAGCTGCGCTTTTTCTTGGAATGTGCATTGCCATTTCTAAAGTTCCGCTTCATTTTGTAACCAAGGGTTTTAAACCCATCATGATAATTCTCATCCTTACGGTCATTGTCAATGTACTGTCAGGGAGCGGAGAACCTATTTTCAGCTGGTGGATCATAAAGATCACCATGAACGGTATCTACAGGGCGTTTTTCATGGCGATAAGGCTTATACTCCTTGTATTTGGAAGCTCAGTTCTTACCCTTACAACAAAGCCTATAAGTCTTACTGACGGACTTGAGAAGATATTTGCACCTTTAAAGGTAATAGGTCTTCCCGCCCATGAACTGGCGATGATGATGTCCATTGCACTTCGTTTTATCCCGACTCTTATGGAAGAGACGGACAAGATAATGAAAGCACAGTCATCAAGAGGTGCTGATTTTGAGAACGGCAATTTAAAACAAAAAGCAAAAGCTTTGCTGCCGCTTCTTGTTCCGCTGTTTGTTGCGGCATTCAGAATAGCAGGGGATCTTGCCATGGCTATGGAAGCAAGGTGCTATAACGGAGGCAAAGGCAGGACCAGAATGAATGAAATGCATTTTTCAAAAGGGGACTTGATAGCTGCCCTTATAGTGATTCTGTATTTCGCTTTGATAATTCTTTCAAGAACTTATTATATTTTCTAGCCCGGTATTTAAAATGTAAACAGTACATCCAAGGGCTATATATGGAGCAAAAGGGATTTCATCATCCCTTTTGATTTTCTTTAAAAGAAGAAATATCAGGCATAATATCCCGGATGCAAGGGATGCGTAAATATAGATTTGTATTATGCCCTTTGTCCCGAAAACAAATCCGAGGACTGACAGAAGGTAGATGTCACCCTTTGCGAGGAACTTGTAAATAAAGAAGGGAAGCATTGCTCCTGCTACACGGGAAGGAAAAGGCACATTCAAAAAGGGAGCGCAAATCAGTATTAAAAATATAAACAGATGCTCAAGCTCCTTGGCTTTTATATCTGTGTAGCATAATCGAATAAGACAAATATATAATATAGAGTAAAATAAAAAAGGACAGGACATGATTCTTCATTTCTCCCGTCAATAAAATTCTAAGGCAAAAGGAAAATAATGTCAATTAATTCTGAGAAGAAAACTTTAGATATGACAAAAGGGAATATTTATTCCCTCATCATTCAATTTGCCATTCCGCTGATACTGGGAAACCTGTTTCAGCAGCTTTACAATATGACAGATACCTGGGTCCTTGGAAATTATGTAGGCAATGAGCAGTATTCTGCGGTCGGTGCATGTTCTCCGATAATGCTCATTGTGCTTAATGGAATGATGGGCTTTTCCACCGGTATAGGTATAGTTATATCCAGATATTTCGGAGCCAAGGACAGTGAGAAACTAAAAAAGGCTTCCCAGACCGCTATGATAATAGCTGCCTTTTGCGCCGTGTTTTTTACGGCTCTTGGCGTGGGTTTAAGCCCTGCAGTACTAAGATTAACAAAGGTACCTGAAGAATCTCTGAATTATGCTATTACCTATCTTAGAATAATCTTTTCCTGTGTAACTGCACAGGTAGTATATAACGTTGGATCTGCAATACTCAGAGCTGTAGGGGATTCAAGAAAGCCGTTTCTTTTCCTTATGACAGCCTCTCTTACAAACATTGTTTTGGATCTTTTGTTTGTCATAGCTTTTCATATGGGTGTAGAAGGAGTTGCCCTTGCAACGGCTATAGCCCACTTTTGACCTTAAGAGAGCTTCTCATCAGCAAGACTGATATACGCCTTGAACTAAAGACACTTCTTTTTGATAAGCAGATATGCAGATCAATGGTAACAGTCGGTCTTCCGACGGGTCTTCAGATGTCTCTTAATATGGTATCAAATACCTTCATCCAGTCATATATAAACGCGCTTGGGACAGACTTTATCAGTGGCTATGCGACCTTCCATAAAGTTGAGGAACTGCTCTTTACTACAAATAATTCCATAGGCAGCGGATGTATGACTTTTGTTTCGCAGAACTTAGGCGCCGGAAATCCTAAGAGGGCAAAGGATGGCGTCAAGGCAAGTCTTTTGGTTCAGCTGGTATCATCCCTTGTTATGGTAGCAATCATAGTGACCTTCGCTCCATCCATTGTCGCATTCTTCAATGCAAAACCTGAAGTTGTAAAATACGGAACCATGTCCCTCAGAATCATCAGTTCTTTCTTCCCGCTTCACGGAATCAGCGCAATTATGATGTATGCTTTAAGAGGTGCCGGAAATTCAAGGGGACCGTTCATATGCATGCTCTTTTGCATGATTGGTGTAAGGCTTACTTATCTTCACTTTGCAACAAGGCTTATAGGGAATTTCCCGCAGGTGGTTATTTCAGCCTTCCCCGTGGGATGGACATGCATGTTTATTGCTATTTTGATTATGTACCTGCGCACAGACTTTGATTCTAAAGCAGGATTGATTAAATCAGGTAAATAGTGATATAATCATCTGATAGGGGTTTTAGAGGTATTTTTATATGAGAAAAATCAGAGATTTTATTTACAATTTCAGTGACATATTTACAACTCTTCTCATTCTTGCTATAGCAGGCGGGATTATTTTTTGGAGAGTTCAGGTCATAATGGGATATTCCGACCTTATAGCAAAGGAAAAGAATGAAACGACCATTGACATTGACTTCAGCGATGTAGATCTTACACCGATTGAAAAACCTGATTTTTCCGAAGGAGATCCTCAGATTCCGGAGGAAAATCAGACTGATGAGCAGCAGGAGCCTGCAATCACGATTGATGAGAACTTTGTAAGCCCGAAGCAGGTTGCAGTTGCAATACCGGCAGGTTCAGGATATTCGCAGGCAATAAGATTTGTGGCTGAAGCATATGGTTTTTCTGATGATGACTATTTTGTCTTTTATCAGCTTCTCTGGGATAAGGGTATTGCGCTTGGTGCTGATCCGTACATTCAGATAGGAACATTTACTATCCCTGCAGGAACAAGTCTTGAAGGCATAATCAGAATCATTTCAAGCATATAATTTAGGTAGTATAATGACTCGAAAACTCCTTTTCGCCCATGCCTAAAGGAGTTTTTTTATGAAGTCGAATTGATATATGGTATAATAAATATTCATGAAAGAGATTACCATCGAGATAAATGATTCCGGGCAGAGAATAGACCGCTTTCTGAAAAAGTATTTAAGGAATGCGTCTCTTTCGGCTATATATAAAATCCTGAGAAAAGATATCAAAGTAAACGGTAAAAGAGTAAAAGAAGATTATCTCTTATCAGAAGGTGATGTACTGAGTGTTTATCTTCAGGATGAAGAAATAGACAGCCTAAGCAAAAAGAAAGAACGCAGCGGTCCCAAATCAAAAAAGCAGTTCACCGTGCTTTATGAGGATGATGATCTCATCA
>CAZALQ010000098.1:0-6051 GCA_964485605.1 uncultured Oscillospiraceae bacterium | reverse complement strand
GAGGGAGAAAAGGTCCTGATTCCTATCAACATGAGGGACGGCTCTGTCATCGCTATAGGAAAGGGCAATCCCGAGTGGAACTACTCTGCTCCTCACGGCGCAGGCCGTATCATGTCAAGAAAGAAGGCAAAGCAAGCGCTTGATCTTGATGCCTACAAGATGGCAATGGAGGGCATATATACTACTTCCGTAAATGAGAGCACCATAGACGAGGCTCCTATGGCCTACAAGTCCTTAGAGGATATCATAGATGTCATTAAGGACTCTGTAGATATACTGGATATTATGAAGCCCGTATACAACTTTAAGGCATCTTAGGTATTTGGATTAGGGCATGTTTTGAGATATAATCTAAGAGTAATAATCAGATATTGAGGTGAAAGACTTTGGATGAAGTAAAAAGAGTATGTCCCCATTGCGGGAGAGAGCTTTCGGATGAATTTGTATACTGCCCCATTTGCGGCAAGAAGATAGATGAGGAGGAAACAGATGCTCCTTTGGAAATCCCTGAGGAGATAACGGTTGAAATCAAGGAAAAAGAGGAGCAAAAGCCAAAGAAGCCTGTAAACAAAAAGCTCATATTGATCATAGTATTGGTATTAGCATTGGCAGCCCTTGGCTTTGTACTCTTTAAGGTCCTTCATATCGAATGCAAAATAAACGGGCATGTATCCTCTGATTGGATAACAGATAAGGAAGCGACATGTACTGAAGCCGGCACAAGGCACAAGGAGTGCACTGTCTGCGGTGAGATTCTTGCAAAGGGAGATATTGTAGCTCTTGCCCATAACTTCGAAAAGGGCAAGTGCACCATCTGCGGAGCGGAAGATCCTGATTACGGAAAGCCCCTCTTTAGTGCAAGGATACTCACAGGTCTTCATGTAAGGACGGGCCCCGGAACGGACTACAACATATCGAGAAGCTTATCTCCCGGAGACACAGTAAGTGTATTTGAGACAAAGGAATCAGGAGGATATACCTGGAACAGAATCAGCGAAATAGAGTGGATAGCTGATGACGGCACCTGGATCGAAAGAATAAATTAAAGGAGGCCCCTATGACAGAAGACAGAGTAAGCGAACTTATCAGACAGATCGTAGATGAAGTTGATGGTGAGGATTATCCTGAGACTATGGATGTTATTTTTGATGAGACATTTCCTATGGGAGATGTCTCGGTTGGTCTTAGCGTGTCACCTTTTGAACTTGCATGCATGCTTCATGATACGGATGGCGCAAAGCCCATGCATCCTCTAATAGCTCAATTTTGCCTTGAAGTATATTTTGACGAATATGCCCTTGGAAATGAAGAGGCAGCATGCAATCTCGGCTCCCTTTACTACACAGGAAGGGCAGGAGAGCAGAATTATAAAAAGGCAGTTGAGTACTATACATTCGCAGCCGATAACGGCAGCAGGCAGGCTCAGGAAAACTTAGGGTACTGCTACTACTACGGAAGGGATGTTGAAAAGGATTACAAGAAAGCCTACCATTACTTCGTAAAAGGTGCACTGGATGGCCATCTCATATCGCTATATAAGATTGGAGATATGTATAGGAACGGATATTATGTTGACAAGGATGAAAAGGAAGCCTTCAATATTTACCTTTATTGTTCAGAGCATATCGATGAAGTCAGTATGCCTCTTTGCGGCGCCGACATATATATGAGGCTTGGCATGTGTTTTTACAAAGGCATAGGCGTTAAACCTGATTATCATACGGCTCTTAGATTCTATCAGATGGCGGAAGGCCTCTTTTATGACAGACTCAAAGACGGTGACTATATGATCAAAAACAATCTTGACAGAGTTATACAGGAAGAGGAAGAAGTAAGGCAACTGATAAGAAACAGCATGCCTGACAGAATAATAAAAGATTAATGAATAATATAAGAATAGCTGCGGCGATAATGCCGTAGCTATTTTTTATTGGAAAGTGTGTTATCGAAAAAGTTTCATGAATTTCTGGTGTGACATAAGATACACCAGTTGATTTTAAATCGACATCTGTATATAATACAAGCGATTTGGAGGAGTCATGGAAGACAGTATAATGGGCAAGCTCCTTTCGGATGCTATGTCAGAACTTAATGAAGACCTTCTTTACGATTATGTATATCAGGCAATAGATGAGGGGATGACCCCTCATGATATTTCAACGTATATACAAAAAGGTATGGAAGAGGTTGGCCGCAGGTTTGAAAATAAAGAATACTTTGTGGCTGAGCTTATAATGTCCGGAATCATCTTTAAAGAGGTTTTAAGTCTTGACGTCATGAAGCTTGGTGATACCACAGGGAAAGATGATCTTGGCTGCATGGTTATCGGTACTGTTAAAGACGATCTTCATGATATAGGTAAAAATATTGTTATAAGTCTTGCTGAATCTGCGGGGTTTAAGGTTATTGACCTTGGCGTAGATGTTACGCCTTCGGAATTTGTGGAAGCAATCAAGAAATATCATCCCGACTTTGTTGGTATGTCCGGGGTAATGAGCTTTGCTATAGACAGCATGAAGAAGACTGTTGATGAAATAAAAGATAATAATCTTTCAAATAATCTTGAAATTCTGGCGGGTGGCGCCACTTTTTCTAACGGGAAAGTACCCAGTATAGGCGCCGATTTTATTTCAACTGATGCTTGGGAAACCATAGAGCATTGCAAACAAAAAGCTATGGAGAGCGCCTGATGAACAGCAAACCTGCAAGTGTTGTCATTTCCGATGATATCAGGGATAAAATTAAACAGGGGATATTAAAACACAATGACCCTCTTCCTTCGGAAAAAGAACTTTGTCAAAGATATGGGGTCAGCAGGGTTACTGTGCAAAAAGCTCTCGATATTCTTGATAATGAGTACCTTATACATTCTGTCCCGGGGAAGGGCCATTATGTAAATGATACAGGTATACATACCTATCAGTGGGAGTTTAAAGAATTTGAAGGCTTTGATGTTAAGATGCTGGCCGTTGAAATCATTGCACCGCCGCCTGAAGTAATATACAACTTAAGGGTTAATCCCAAAAAGAGAGTTCCCAGAATCATAAGAATGGCATATAAGGATGGACGTCCTGCAGCATACGATATGAAATATATACCGTATACGCCGGGTGTTCCTGTAATAGAATCTCAGGCGATGTTTTCAACTTTTGAGGAATTGGTTTCAAATGTTGCATCACCATATGAAATAGAAAACAATATGCAGATTTCTGTCGAGCGTGGAAGTGATGAGATCTGCGAAAGGCTTGAACTCCCAAAAGGGACGGAACTTCTTGTTTTAGAACAGCTTTTAGTAGGGGATGAAGGCGAAGAGCTCGGCTGGAGTATTACATACTACAATCCGGCGTATTTCAAGATTGAAGCAGTACGAAGATGAGAGAGCAAAAATACGGATACATTGTAGATGATATCCTGGATAAAATTAAAACCGGTGAGTATGTTGCAGACCAAAAACTTCCTACGGAGAAAGAGTTCTGCGAGATTTACTCTGCAAGTCAAAGTACTGTAAAGAAAGCATTAAAACAGCTCATTTCCGATGGATTTATTTATTCCGTTGAAAGAGTCGGTAACTATGTTGCCAAACCCAAGACCAGCAGCTTCATCTTTAACTATGATTATTCTGCGACCCTTAGCAGTCTTACGGAGACCTCAAGTGAAAGAATTGTTTATCCTGAAACCGAAGTATCTGTAGATCCTGATAATTCAGATCAAAAATACAGAGCCATGGAAATAAAGGATACCATCAAAAGGAGCAAGACCACGGTATGCTTCAGAAGATGGTATGTCCTTTACAACAGAGGCGTTAATTCGAAGAGGGAAGAGGTTACAGCTGAGGAGATAGAAGCTGTAATCAACCAGATAAGGAGAATGGTAAAGCACAGCAAGATCATCGTGCAGCCCATGTATCCGGAAGGAGAGCTTGCTGCTGAGCTTGAGTGCAGACCCTATTCGCTGTATTTTGAAATAACAAGATGGGACTTCGATGATTACGGAAGAGACATTTGTTACAGCAAAACATATATAAAGGGATCTAACTTCAGCATCTCGGCCACTTCAAAATAGTATAAAATGTATTTTTTTAACGGTGGGTTTTACAGCCTACCGTTTTTCTTTTGGTTTATGTAGTGTAGTCATGTCTACACCTTAGTGTTGACATGACTACACCAGAATGCTAAAATTGAAAACGTAGGGGATTACGATTTAGATTTGGAGGCTGGAAAATGGCAGCATTCAGCGCAAATTTCTTTCAATCTGGAACCTTTTATTTAATTCTTTGGGTTTTGTGCGGGGCTTCATACTTTATTTTTAGAAAAAAGCATAAGGAAGAAGATGAAGCAAACAGAGCAAAAGCAAGAGAGGTAAACAAGGAAGACCTTGAAAAACTTGAAGCATTCAAAAACAAGTTTAAGCTTCCGGGAAAAAGGTCTGAATAGCTTTTAGGTAATTATTCACATCCGGTTATTAGGGAGTACCGGGTTTGAATGGTTTGATATTATTTTTTACTAATGACATTGAAAGGAGGAACTTTATGAACGGTGTGATTAGTATTATTGCCACCTTAGTTCTCGTAGGACTTCTTCTTTGGGGAGTTATGAAGCGTATGAACGCCGGCTTCCTGCTCATGGTCCTCGGTCTTGGCAGTATCTTTGTTATGGAACTTATTACCCATACAAGTGTGCTTGGGGATAAGTCGATTGGGAACCTGTTCCTGGATCTGTTTGAATATTTCCAGAGCGTAGCAGCATCCCAGCTTTCCAGAAACGTACTTATTGTTATGTCTGTTATGGGTTATGTTTTTTATATGGAAAAGCTCAAAGCATCAACCATGTTTGCTCTGCTTATGGCAAAGCCTTTCAAAAACATGAAAAACCCGTACCTGCTTATAGTTGTTGTTCTCATTTTCGGAACCTTCCTTAAGCTTGGTATCACTTCTGCATCCAGCCTTACAGCTATGATGCTCGCAACAATGTATCCGATTATGAGAAAAGCAGGATTAAGCAGAAATACAGCTGCAGCTGTTCTTCCCATAGCCGGTAGTATTGTTTGGGGTCCTGCAGATGCCAACTGGTTCATGGTTTTCTCAGTAGGAAACATCACAGAGCTCTCAGTTCCTGAATTCTTTGTAAAATACATGATTCTCTTCGTAGTACTCGTAGTAGCTGTACTGAGCATTACCCTTATTATCTTCTCCAGATACTATGATAAGAAGGAAGGCGCTCTTGCAAACGAGAACGACACCTATGAAGAAAAGGAAGGCGAGACACCGGAATCCCTCGGAATTCCAAAGTTCTATGCACTCTTCCCTCTTCTGCCTCTTGTAATAATCCTTGTATTCAGTAACCTTGTAAAAGCAACTCCGAACGTATCCGTTGTCGGTGCACACGTTCTTTGCTTCTGCTTCGTAATGCTTATCGATATGATCTGCAAGAAGAACTTCAAGGATACATTCAACAATGCATCCTTCTTCTTTGAAGGAATGGGCAGATACTTCAACCTCGGCGGTATCATTATGATTTCCGCAACCATCTTCTCTCAGGGACTTGCTATGATCGGCGGAATCACAAAGATTGCTGACATCCTCTCCGGAGGCGCAGGCCTGGTAATCGGAATTGCAGTTGCAACACTCCTCGGAATGTTCATCGCAGCATTCTCTCACCTGTCTCCTGTTATCCCGATTTTCGTACCGCTGATCCTTACGATCTGCACAGCAGCAGGAGTATCTCCTTACTATGCACTCTGCGCACTGATCTTCGGTTCTTGCATGGGTCTTAATGTATACGCATGCAACTCCGCAATCATCATTGCATCCGGCGCTACAGGAGCTCCGATCTCCACGATCCTTAAGAGAAATCTTCTTCCATCCCTCATTACTGCAGCATGCTGTATCGTAATGGGTATCATTTTGACACATTAGTAGTGTGATATTTATGCCTTCCCTCCCTTTTGGAGGGGAGGCATATTTTAAAAGAGAGAGGGGAAAACTTATGAAAAAAAGGGAATTTCCTCATTCAGCTGTAATACTTCTTGTAATCATCGTATTGGTAACACTTC
>CAZALQ010000097.1:0-6255 GCA_964485605.1 uncultured Oscillospiraceae bacterium | reverse complement strand
ATAAAGTAGGTAGACAAAATCGAGCCCATAAAATTAATGCACATATGCAGCAGTATGCTGTATCTCAGTCTTCCTGTCTTTACATACACATAACCAAAGACAAGGCCTAAGGCTGCCGCATAGAAGAACTGATTTAAGTTTCCATGGAATAATCCAAAAGCAAGTGCAGAGAACCAAATGGCAAGGCTCATACCATATTTAGAAAGTCTGTCTATGAAGATCTTTCTGAAAATGATTTCTTCGATTATCGGTCCTATTACTACGACAAAGATGAATATCCAAATAGTATCCCCGCTTCCTATAAGATCTCCTACTGCAAAATCTGCTTCGGTTCCCGTTAAGGATCCGATCATTGCAGTCAGCAGTGACCCGACTATATTTCCTGCATACATCAAAGCGATGGATACGACGAAACACTTAAGCCATCCTATAATGCCGAGAGAATGTTCTTCAAGTTTATCAGCCGGAACCTTTCTTACGGCAAGCAGGCCCAAAGGAAGCCCGACAGCATACATGGGAATAAAGTTAAGGACCCATACAAACCAATCTGAAGAAAGGATTTCAGAACCTGATTCATAAAAGACCACCGAAACTATAATTTGAATTAATGTCGCGGCGCCTGCCATGATCAAAGGAACAAAACAGGTTGCTGAAAAACTCTTCTTTGCTGTTTTAAGCTCATCATAGCTTAAAAGTTTTCCCTCTACCCTATGGGATCTTGGAGAGATGAAATTGGTTGAAAGTGCAAAGAATATGGCTGTAAGAACCAAGTTTATGGCAACAGCAACTCCTGCATATACAACTAAGTTTCCAAGCGTGAGTCCAATGGCTATTAATGCTATATCCGGAAGAAGTCCAAAGTAAATGAACATTACCTGAACTACCTGCTTTAATGTCATTCCTGCAGATGCAGGGGTGGACAGAGCAATAAATGTGCTGATTGTGGTTCCGTAAAGGTCTATTGATGCCAGGAGCAGTACCCATGCCGGTACATAAAGAGGATTGCCGCCTGTTACAGCGCACACAAGTATAAATCCCGGCAAAAGATCAAGTATGCAGTTAACGGTGCTTCCAAGAAGCGAATAGAAAATCTTCTTTTCTACAGGTTCCGGAATCAGTACAAAATACTGACTTGTAACATCCATTGAAAGCGGATTGCCAAGGGTCCTGTAGAAAACCATTACTCCAAGAGCAAGGGCTGCTACAGTAAGAGCATTTCCTCCGTCAAATACAAACTTAAAAAGCATGGAGACAATGGCCGCTGCGCCAAGATAGAAAAATGTCGTCTTGGTGAAATAGCCAAGGGTTGCAAAACGACGCCTGTTATACATGCTTTTAAAGAAGTACACATTTGCGCCGTAGCCATGGTTAAATCCGTCGCGAAGCAGCTTTTCAGACCTGTCTTTCTTTCTTGCGCCGGTAACGAAATTACCGCCTTCCTGAGATGCGCGCTGAAGTGCTGCAGTTTCCTCACTTCTTGCCATAGCATCTTCGTAAAAGTCAGCTTTTATATTCCATGTCAAGGCAGCAATAAGGACTGCTGCAGCAATGTCAAGGGCTGTATAGATAAGAACCCCTATGAGATTATCCTCAAGGGCGCATCCCACTATTCCCTTTGTCCATCCCCAAATCGGAATGTATCTGCTGATTCCCGAGTTAATATAGGCGGCTGCGGCTTCAAGGGGAACCATGCTGTGCGTAAGATAAAATACTACAAAGCCAATGGCTGCAAGTCCGGCAATACCGAGAATTCCGGGAGTTATATATTTCTTTAATTTTTCGTTTGTTGAGGACAAAGTATAAAGAAGAATCTTTATAAGCTGTCCGAATAGGAAAACGAAAAACCATGCAGCTAAAAGCGAGAATGCTGCGCCGACACTTAAACCTACATTAAGTATTAAATTTGGAATCTGAAACAGCATGTATATGGTCGTAACAAGTACAAGTCCGACAGTACACATGGTTCTGAATGCAAGTACGGCTTGAGGCTTCATCGGCGATGTGAACAGAAGCGTTACATCTGCAGGCAGAAATATGGCACTGCCGTTTTTGTCAGCACCCTTTATATACATAAGGAGCAAACCAAAGATCACGATTCCCGCAATACCCTCAACCATGGACTCCATTTGCTTTTCGCTTTCTTCGTCGTTTATCAGGTCATCGATTGAAGGAGGATTAGAAGTATCAGGATCCTCTACTTCAATTCCGGGTTCTGTCTGAGGATTTTGATTTTCAGCCATTTCCTCGAGCTTTGCAGCACCCGCCCCTATCACTCCACCTATGAGTCCGCATATTACAAGAAATATGAGAACCCAGGTTTTGAACATCTTTTTGATCTGGTTCTTAAAAGAATGCCAGGCGTAATACCCAAACAGGCTCATTTAAACAAACCTCTCTTTTTTACTACAGGTTCTTCCGGCAGAACTTCAGTCTCTTTAAGATCTTCAGCATCAATGCCTTCCGTAACATCAAAGAAAAGCTCTTCCAATGTTTTCCCGGATGCATCAAGCTCATCCTTTGTAATATTTGCTTTGACCTTTCCGTTCTGCATTATGATTGTTCTGTCCCACATCATATCTACACTGTCGATAATATGGGTACTGATAAGAAGTGTTCTTTTTTCTTCTCTCATCTCCATGATGGTATCCTTAAGCTGCTTTATGGCATGTGGATCAAGGCCTATCATAGGTTCATCAAGAAGAAGGACCTGAGGCTTTGGCAGAAGGCCAAGGCAGATATTAAGCTTTTGCTGCATACCCTTTGAAAGCTCATCTCCAAATTTTTTAGTCTTATCGGAAAGTTCAAACTTTTCAAAAAGCTGTGCAATATCATCCTTATAGTCCTTTAGCTTATATGCTCTTGCCAAAAATTCCATATGTTCAGATACTGTAAGATTAGGATAAAGGGCCGGAAGTTCCGGAATGTATCCAAGTACCCTTCTTGCGTCTTCTGATTTATTAGGCATACCGGCAACAGTTATTTCTCCGTCATATTTAAGAAGCCCTATTATGGATTTCATGATAGTACTCTTTCCTGCTCCGTTAGGACCAAGAAGTACAGTTACGCTCCCATCATCAAGAGTAAAACTTACATCATCACAGGCAAGCGTCTTGCCGTATCTTTTGCTTACGTTTTTTACTTCTAACATGTATTTCCCCCTAAATCTCTTAAATAAAATACCAAGAGAATATTTTAGTTTAGTTAATTATACTGGCGATTATATCATTAAAAAAGGCAGTCTTGAACTGAATAAGCTGATCTATATCCTCAATACTGCCAAATTATTCTATATTTCTTAAAAATTCTTCAAAATCATCAAAGCCGGAAAGTGCGAACTCATAGATAATGCTTTGAGCAAAATGATATCTTCCGGTGCACTGAAGATCCGGTTTAAAGAACTGCATGAGTTTTGATTCTGCAACAGCCGAATCAAAGGGACTGTATGCACCCATAATAAGCTGTCCGAAATCTGTTACATAGTAAATGGCAAAGACATCATCAGAAAGCCTGAAGAGCTTTTTTTCTGCATGGTTATTATCCGGCTTAAACTCCATGAAGAGCTCTCCTGTTTCATGCTCTGTCTTCGTTGTTCCCACTGAAAATGATGCGAATGACATATCAAAATAATCCATGTCAGACACTATCTCAAATACAGAAACATATTCATCTGTGTTGAGAAGAAGAGATGCTTCATTTGTCGATATATTCATTCTTGATTTAAGCTTTGATGAAAACACCCTGCCGTCTTTTGCATCGATCTCTGTTACAGATATGAAGTACTGACCGTTACTTTCCGTAAGAGACTCTGACAGGTAGCTTGTTTCCCCATTTTCATCTGTAAACTCGTCTATATTGTTTCTTAAGAATGTAGCATGGGACGGAAGAGAAATATCCTCGAGGGAATCCTTATTTGCTCCGTCTGCTTCAAGAAGCTTTGCACCCTCGTAATCCTTTCCGAAAAGTCTCATAAGATAATAGTTAACAGCACCGTAGTTTGTCTTTATATTTACGCATATCTTAGAATAAAGAGCTGAAAGTTCTTCTTCGCTGAGGGTAACCGGATCATTGGTAATAAATGAAATTTGCTCTTCATCTATTGGAATTGGCAGATTTCTCTTTTTTGTCTCATTAACAAAAAATTGAACCAGATATCTTGCTTCTTTTTCATTAACAGGAACCATTTCAGCACCAAGTCCTCCAAAGCACTGCTTTTCAGCAAGCATGGATGAAGCCTCATCGCTGAAGTCAAATATTTTCACACTGTCAAGGCCTATTTCTTCAATATCGTAATAGTAAAACTGATGCAGATGAACGGGAGTTTCAGATTCGGGAAGAATATTTATCCAATGCAAATGAAGACCCAATACTCCCATGAGTCTTGTGTCTGTAACTCTGCCGCCTGCAAACCTGTAGGCTGCAGCTTCATAATCTTTTCCGCCTCTGATCAGCTTAAATTCCATTTTGTTTAAATAACAGAAAACCCGGCATGGCCGGGTTTAATAGTCTCGTTTTGTATTTTATATCTACTCGAGTCCGTATTTCTGCTTGAACTTTTCTACACGGCCGCCGCGGTTGATGAACTTCTGCTGACCGGTGAAGAAAGGATGGCATTCAGAGCAAACATCCAGACGAATTTCCGGCTTATTAGATTTTGTCATAAACGTGTTGCCGCAAGCGCATGTAACCTTGCAGTCCATATATGCAGGATGGATTTTTTCTTTCATTTTCTCTCTCCTCCTTAATTCTCTAAATAAAACGCTCGATTAGTTTAACACAATACGTAAATATAGGCAAGCGTTTTTTACTTTTTTCTCGCTAATAAATATCTATCAAGACCTGATAAGTCCTTTTTTATTTCAAAGCTTGAGAACTCACCGGTTTTAGCTATAATTTCAAGGACCTTTTCTCCTTGGCTTTCGCCGATCTCCATCAAAAGAAGTCCGCCGGGCTTTAGGTGATCAGCAGCATCCTTTAGTATTAATCTTACAGCATCCAGTCCGTCTTCTCCTGAGAAAAGCGCCATTTCAGGTTCATAATCTCTTACCTCTTTTTGAAGACCTTCCCTTTCGCTTAGGGCAATATACGGAGGATTTGAAACTATGATGTCATAGGCTTCTTCGATCTTTTCAAAAAGATCTGACCTTAGAGTTTTAACATTGGAATATTTTTTTAAGTTATAGTTAGCTATCTGAAGAGCCTTTAAGGACAAATCGCTTGCCGTTATATCCGCAAAGGGAAGATTGTGAGCAAGAGCAGCCGCAATGCATCCTGAACCGGTGCAAAGGTCTAATATCTTTACGCTTGCACCCTTTGCATAGGAAGAATTAAGGATCTCCTCAACCAGCAGTTCGGTTTCAGGTCTTGGAATAAGAACTCTTTCATCTACGGTTATATCAAGGCCGTAAAAGTCTGCATTCCCAAAGATATATGCAAGAGGTCTTCCTTCAAGTCTTTCCTTAATGACAGCAGCCGATGCAAGAAGTATCTTCTCATCTATATATTCATCCATATGCGTATATAGATATACCCTGTCTGCAGAAAGAATATGGCATGCTATAAGCTCTGCTTCCCTCTTGGCACAGTCGATGCCGGCTTTAAGCAATGCGCTCTCAATTTCTTTAAGGAATTCCCTTATGGTCATTTCGTTCTTTCCTCTATGAGCGCCTTCGTCTCCTCTTCATTCTTTACAAGAGTACCGTCAGGAAGAAGCTCTCCGACCCATATTTCAACGGGAACCGTTTCATCCAGATGAGATGGAAGAACTGCATTCATGGCAGCTATTGCAACTTCAAGCTGTTTTAAATCAGGTTCTGCAGTCGTAAGCTTTTGAAGCATTATTCCGGGCAGGGATAAGATTTGAACGAATCTGCTGTTATGCCTTCCTGTAAACTGAAGCACTTCGTAGGATATGCCTGCAATAACCGGTATCAAAAGAAGCCTTGTAAGGATCCTTGTCTTAAGATCCGGCCATCCGAAGAATGAAAATATCAAAAGGGATATTATCATTACAAACATAAGGAAGCTTGTTCCGCATCTTGGATGAAGAGTATAAAAGGTCTGAGCATTTTCCGGAGTAAGCTCAAGACCGTTTTCATAGCAGTGGATTGTTTTATGCTCTGCTCCGTGGTATTGAAATACCCTCTTTATGTCAGGCATTTTTGAAATAGCAAGAACATAGACAATGAACATGCAGATCCTTACTCATACGATAAGTCACTCCCGCCGCCGGAGAACTTCGGCAACGCCATCGAGTCG
>CAZALQ010000096.1:0-6282 GCA_964485605.1 uncultured Oscillospiraceae bacterium | reverse complement strand
AAACCTTTATTCCCAGGTTCGAATCCAGGTGTCGCCTCCAACAAGAAAAACACGGATCTTTTTAGGTCCGTGTTTTTCTTTGTACAGCATTGCCGTTCAAATGGTTATTATCCTGTTTAAATGATATAATTATAATAGGATATATCATTTGCAGAGGGATCCGATAGACATGGGAAACAGAAATCAAGAAGGCAAGGAGAAACTGTGCAAAGCTTTTCTCACCTTGCTCGAAAACAAATCCATCAAGGAAATAAGCGTAAAGGAACTTGTCTCTGAGGCTGGTGTAAACAGATCTACCTACAATTATCATTTTTACAGCATGGAAGATGTTTTAGAGGCGGTAATGGTAGATTTCACAAGGGGACTGAGAGAATCTTTTGCTCTTGGCAATTCCTACGGTCATGCATCCAAGATCAAAGGATTTGAGGTAGAAAACGCTATAATACAGTATTTTGAAACAAGAAAAAAACAGATAACGACCCTGTATAATGCAGGTTATTGGCTTCAATTCATTGACAGGGTAGAGAAGGAATTTGAAAATATATTCAGGTCCTATTCCATGCTTTTTATTACGGATACCGGTGAAAAGGAGGAACTTTCGGAGGGCTTGGCCTATGAGCTCAGGATCAAAGAATTTTGCTACTCCATTATAGCTGACCTGCAGTTTTGGATGGAATACAAGGCCATAATATCTCTTGAGGAGGTCATGAAAGTTGTAAGACATGTAAAGCATGTTCACCTTTTGTCCGCAAAAAGAAAGTAAATAGCCCATTATTTAAGGCCTTAATGATGGCCGAAATCATGGAATTTGTTTGTGGAATTATTTGACTGAATAGAAAATAATAATTATAGGGGCCGGCCCATAATTATTATTTTTTTTGTAGTTATTATTTTGGGAGGACAAAAGGAGATCATCATGACGAATAAAGAGCTGGTCGCGTATAGAACAAAACTGTTCCGCGATGCGTCGACATTTAAAAAACCAGATAGAATACCTCATATGTCTTTCTTCGTAACATGGAAGATCTTAGACGGAGGATATACTCTTAACGAGGGATTGAGAAATTATGATATCATGACCAAGGTCATCAGAGAACATCAGGAAAAATATAATTTCGATGTCATATTTGAACTTGGGGTCAGGAATATCATAAGGCTGGTAGACCACCTGGGAGGCGGCACATACATAATCAGAGATGACGGTATCGAATACAAAGACAATGCCCTTGTCGAACCGGATGAACTGGAAGAATATATAAAGGATCCGACCGAGTTCATTTGGGAAAAGGGTATGTGCAAGAAATTCCCCAAATGGGCAGACGGCAGTATCACAGTAGCTGATATTCAAAAGTGTTTTGACGAGCAGAAGGCTTTTCTCGGATATTACAAAAACATACAGAAGATACTCAAGACTGAATACGGCCTTGCATCATTCAACGGACAAGTGGTGCCCTGTTATCCGGGAATCGATTTTCTGTTCAACTCCATACTTGGAATAAAGAATCTTTCCCTGGCAATGAGGCGTACACCGGAAAAGGTGGATGCTGCTGTGGCCGCAACCAACGAATTGTTTCAGGTGCCTGGGATCGCTGCACTCAAGAGAACAAAAGGACCAAATCCAAAGGTATGTTATGACTACGATATCACACTTCTCGTACATACCATTCTCAACGGCAGGCAATTCGATCGTTGGCTATGGCCTGACCTTAAGGATGAACTTGACGTTCTCAATGAGAAGAACCTTACAACGAGGCTCTTTATGGAGGGAAGCAGCAAACCTTTCTGGGATCATTTTGCAGATTACAAGAAAGGCATAATAACCATGCACCCCGAAGCAGACGATCCGTTTGAAATGAGAAAATCTCTTCCGAACTGTGCAATACTTGGCGGTATGCCCGTAGAACTTCTCGGAAGAGGCACTCCTGGGGAGTGCGTTGAAAGGGCAAAGAGCCTTGTAGACGGACTCGGAGGCCTCGACGGAGGATTTATCCTCTGTCAGGACAAGATGGGAACATTCAAGAGCGATGCCGATCCGAAGAATCTTAAGGCCGTTTCCGATTTTATAGTTAATTACAGAGGATAGGAGGTATCAAAATGGAAGATAATAAAAATGTGATCACACAGTATCCCGAAGGACTTGATTATCTTAATAAAAAACTGAACGTTTTGGGACTTCCTAAATTCTTGGGAGGTCTGAGGAAAAAACTCATCAAGAGTCTGATCTTGACTCTCGCAAGGCAATAGCTTATATGATATATTGTACATATGGTTAGTTATTATTAACAGGAGGAATTATTATGGCAAAGAAAGAAAAAGCACCCAAAGAGAGGAAGGGTACTCTGAAGCTTTCCCAGATTATCCTTTACGGCGTCTGCGGAATGTTTGTCAATACCTTTTATCTCATGTACCTGACATACAACAGGATCTATTATCTTACAAACATACTTCAGCTCAATGAAGTCCTTTCTGCTGTTGTTGCCACAGCATCTGCATGGATCAACGTGCTTACCATGATACTGGCCGGACCGCTGATCGATAAGATCAAGTTCAAAAACGGAAAGTATCGCAGCTGGACTCTCATCGGTGGTATACTCATGGTCGTTGCTCTGCCCATGCTTTACACCAATTGGCATGTAAGCGGAACCACGGCTGCCGTAGTATATGTCGTGATGTTTGCCATCCAGTCCATATCCTACAACACTTTGTGGGTCGCAGAGAGGGCACTCCTCGGACCTATGTCCAAGACAAGCGAGGATGTATCATCTCTTGCTCTTGCATCTCAACTTGCATCCGTCTTCGGACTCATTGGATACAGTGTTGTTGATAAGATCTTGTCAAAGCTTACATCCAATACCACAGTAATGGGACTTGTTTACGGTGCACTCATTTGCCTGGGTACTTTCGGAATGTTCCTGATGACCAAGAAATACGATGTGAATCTGGAGGCTGCTCCTGCAGCTGCACCGGAAGGCGGAAAGGCTCCGTCCTTCTTCAAGGTGGCTTCAGGACCTATGATCCCGTTCTGCATCGCCATGATCGCAGCCAACTGCCACAACGGATTCTTCACGGCTATAGTTAAATTTTTCTGCGAATACAGACTGGGGGATGTCGGTGTTGCGTCAACGGTTGCAACCATCACCGGTGTTACGGGACTCGTAGGATCCATTATTGCAAAGATACTCATTGCAAAAATAGGAAAGAAGCCTTCAATGTACATCTTCACCGGACTTACGGCACTTTGCTACATTGCCATATACTTTATCCAGGGCAAACCCTTGTTCCTGGCTTTAGTTGCTGGTGTAGGCATCTTCAGCGTTGTAGGTTCTTTCCTTCTCGTCATCTTCTCCAACGATATAGCCGACTATGCCGAAATGACTTCCGGCGTAGACGGAAGAGCTATGATACAGGCCTTTTCCGGATCCACCATACGTATAGGCGCAGCTCTGGCTACTACCATAGCATCCTTCTCACTGGCTGCTCTTGGTAACGGCGAGCAGTCCGTATCCCTTCTGACATCCTTCGGTCCTGCAGTATTCTGCATACTGTCCATGCTTGCCATGATCTTCTACAAACTCGATGACAGCAAGATTGAAGACTTCAGAAAAGAAAAAGCCGAAAGAATAGAAGCAGCAGCTCAAAAGACTGAGGCAAAGTAAAGCAGATCTTTAGATCAACTGTTATGACCTATATGAAACACGGGCCATGTGTGAAGTGAAGCCCGTGTTTTTTATTGTATTAAGTGGTAAATTATCGTAAAATACATACACTATGAAGAACATCACTACATATTTCTCCAGCCGCAAAAATGTGTTTGTTTGGCTGGCCGTCCTTGTGAGCATAGCCTCATTTGTGACCAGATTTTCTGCTTTCGGTGGCGCTCGCTCCGATGGCTTTTGGGTGATGGTCGTCCATATGATTTTCCCGCTCGCAGCAAATATATTTATCTCAATCAGGCTGCCTTTAAGATGCCGGGAAATGTATTATGTGACTGTTGGACCCGTTCTTTTACTTGCAGTATACTTCCTTGTGCGCGTTTGCGAACTTGGGGTTTCTCTTGCAATGACCATTACCTGTATCATTTTATGTTTGCTTCAGGGGTTTGGCTTCTATTACACTTATACAGGGAAGCTGAATTCAAAGATTCCTGCGCTTATCATTTGGTGCCTTCCGGTGCTGTTTGCAATGGACAGTTCCTTTAGAGCCTTTTTCTTAAGATATTTAAGAATAGCGCTGCCCATGGTAATAACTGATATTTGCGCATGGCTTTCTGTTGTATTCATTATCATTGCATCAAAGAAGATGCCTCCCTATGAAGACGGTGAACCCTACAGAAGAAAGTACGGAGACAGAATGGATGGAAGAAGGGTCTATGGCATTGTTCCAATGTCAAAACTTACAGCCTACTTTATGCCAAACAGGATAGGTGCTTCCAATTACATTCGTGACTGCGTCGATATTTCCAATGTAGAAAAGTACATTCATGAGAAGAGACGCCAGGGGTATAAGCACTTTGGTCTTACGCATCTGTTCCTTGCAGCCTATGTAAGAGGCGTATCGGAATTTCCTGCTTTAAACAGGTTTATTGCCGGGCAGAAGATATATAACAGATTCAATATAACCTGCAGCATGATAATCAAAAAGGAAATGACATCGGAGAGCCCTGATACGGCTATCAAGGTTACCTTTGATCCCAGAGATACTGCCGCAATGGTATATGAGAAGTTTGATACTCAGGTTCAAAAGGTAAAAGAAAGCCAAGATCTTGATTCAGGATTTGATAAGATCACCATCCTTCTTGACAAGATTCCCAGCATACTCCTTTCCTTTGCCATATGGTTCTTGCGCATCCTTGACTATTTTGGATGGCTGCCTATAGAAATACAGAACTTTTCGCCTTTCCATGCATCCATGTTTATAACATCCATGGGATCTTTGGGCATTCCTCCGATTTATCATCACCTTTATGATTTTGGAACCATGCCGGGATTTTGTGCTTTTGGTGCAAAGCGTACGGAAAAGTATCTAAATGCGCAAGGCGACACCATAACAAAAAAATATGTGGACTTTACCTGGGTGACGGATGAAAGAATATGTGACGGTTTTTACTATGCCGCTGCACTTAAAAAGATAAAAAGCATTTTGCTTCATCCTGAGGTTTTGGATAATCCTCCCGAAGAAGTAAAAGAAGATGTTGAATAATAGGAGATAAAGATGAGTACATTATTAAAAAACGCAGACATACTAGTAAGAAGAGAAGGGAAAATTGAGTTTTTAAGATCAGCTTTTCTCGGTATTGACGGTGCGATTATTGATTATGTATCAGAAACAGCGCCAAAGAAAGAATATGACAGTGTTAAGGATATGTCAGGAAAGCTTCTTATACCCGGACTTGTAAATGCCCATACTCATACGCCTATGGTTCTTTTAAGAGGCGTTGGTTCAGGTCTTCCTCTTCAGCGCTGGCTCTTTGAAAAAATCTTCCCGATTGAAGATAAAATGGTCACATCGGATGTACTCATAGGAGCACAATTTGCCATACTGGAGATGCTTGCATGCGGTACAACATGTTATCAGGACATGTATTGGAATTACGAAGAGCTTGCTCCAATGATTCTTGAAAGCGGTATAAAGGTCAATGCCGGTGCAGTAATGCAGATGAACGATCCGACTGCTCAGTGGGCAAAGGATTTCTTTAGCAGCAGATTTGAAGCTACCGAGAGATTTTTCAATAGCTGCAATAATGCAGGGGACGGTCGTATTCATGCAAACATGCAGATTCATTCTGAATATCTTACAGTGGATGATGCGCTCATGAAGTGCTCAGAACTTGCTCATAAATATAATATGGAAGTTCATACCCACATATCTGAGACAAAGTCAGAACATGATGAATGCATAGGCAGACATAATGAAACACCTATAGCGCATTTCGAAAGACTTGGACTTCTTGATACAGGCGCTGTATGTGCACACTGCGTGTGGGTCACAGATGATGACCTTGATATCATGGCTAAAAAGGAAGCAACTCTTGTCCATAATCCTACGAGCAATTTAAAACTTGGATCAGGCGTTGCCCCGATTGCTAAAGCTTTTGAAAAGGGCGTTAATGTTGCACTTGGAACAGACGGAACCGCAAGCAATAACAATCTCAATATGTTCGAAGAGATGCATATAGCTTCCATACTTCAAAACGGTGCAAATTGCGATGCTCTTGCTCTCAATGCACAGCAGGCCTTTGATATGGCTACCATAAACGGATACAAGGCACTTCACCGTCCAGAC
>CAZALQ010000095.1:4521-6287 GCA_964485605.1 uncultured Oscillospiraceae bacterium | reverse complement strand
AAAAGAAGCTGAAAAGTATATTTCAGACTACTTTATTAAATTTAAAGATGTTAAAGAGTTTCTCGATAGATGTGTCTCAAGCTGCAAAACTACCGGAGAAATACGTACATATTTCGGAAGAAGACGTATGGTGCCTGAAATCAATGCATCTCAATTTATGGTAAGGCAGCTTGGCGAAAGGCTTGCAATGAACACTCCGATTCAGGGCACTGCTGCTGACATCATAAAAATAGCTATGAATAAAGTTTATGAAAGACTTCAAAAGGAAGCTCCTGAAGCTAAACTCATACTTCAAATTCATGACGAACTGATCATAGACGCTCCAAAGAGCATTGAAGAAAAAGTTGGAACCATACTTGAAGAATCAATGATCAATGCAGTGCAGATGGAAGTGAAATTCGAAGTTCAAAAGAGCAGTGCTTACAACTGGTACGATTTGAAATGATTATAGGACTTACTGGCGGGACTGGGTCCGGAAAGACTCATGTTGCCCGTATATTAAGTGAATATGGTTATAAGATTGTAGACGCTGACGAGATTTCAAAAGAAGTCACAAAGAAGTGCAGCCCTGCTTTGGTTGAGCTTAAAGATGCCTTTGGGGATGATATTCTTTTTGAGGATGGAAGTCTAAACAGGAAGCTTTTAAAAGAGCGTGCCTTTTCAAGCGATGAAAATACAAAAAAGCTTAATGAGATAGTTACGAAACGCATCATTGAGCTTTCCAAAGAAAGATTAAAGGGGAACTGTGTATACGATGCTCCGACACTTCTTGAAAACAATCTCCAGGATCTTGTCGACATTGTAATCGTTGTTACTGCAAGAAAAGAATTGAGAATAAAAAGGGTAATGGAAAGGGACCATGTTACAAGAAAACAGGTCCTCGCAATTATGAGTCACCAATTAAGCGATAGGGAAAAGGTTAAATATGCCGATATCGTGATCAAAAACAACGGGACTAAAGAAGAACTAAGGGAAGAAGTTACAAGACTCATTAATTGTGGTAAAATAAAGTGTTAGGGAGATTTAACCGATAATGGCACAAACGAGTAAAAAAACAACTACAAAGAAAACAAAATCCGCTAAGCAAACAAAAGCTGAAGCTGCTGAAAGAAGCAGAAAAAGAGCTGCTAAAAAAGCTTTAGAGGAAGAAGAAAGAGAAAAGCTCAGAAAGAAAAGACAAGTTTATTCTGAGATTATTTCTATTGTAATAATAGCGGTTGGCATATTTTTTATTATGTCCATGCTCACCAATGCATGCGGCACAGTAGGTATTGCTGTATCAACATTCTTAAAGGGTATATTAGGTAAAGTTTCCTATGTACTTCCATTTTTCCTTGTAATTCTCGGAATACTTGTTTTTGCCGAAAAAACAGCTTTGATTTCATGGGCAATTGCTATTGAAGTACTTGTATTATTCGTTTTTTTAAGTTCCGGAATAGCAGGATTTTATTCGCCTCTTAAAGATGCAGCAAGTTTTGCTCTTTCAAAAGAAGTAATTAAGGAAATATATTCACTTGGAACTGAATCCGGCGGTGTAATAGGCGTTACCGTAGGAAGTTTACTTCTTAATTATGTAGGCAGAGCCGGTTTATATATTATCAGTTTTATCGGCGTTATTATAATGCTGCTTCTCATCGTAAATACTCCGCTTTCACAGCTTATTGATAACTTAAAGTTAAAAGCAGAAATAAGAAGAGAAGAAAAGAACGAACTTTTCCAGCAAAGACTTGCTGAAAAGGAAGAAGAGATACTTAAAAAACAACAGG
>CAZALQ010000095.1:0-4511 GCA_964485605.1 uncultured Oscillospiraceae bacterium | reverse complement strand
CGAAGAAAAGCCAAAGGTACTTCTTTCAGATAAAAACGTTCTTGATAATGAGATCAAGGAAAAGAAGCTTAAGGATTTCTCACTTCCTGCTTTCAGCATGGATCCTATTAATGAAATAGGCAATGATAATACTGTAAGGGAAGTCGAAATAGAAGAAAAGCCTGAAGAATATATTCCTGAACCAAGGGAATATGAAGGTGAAGATATTACCGAGAATAAAAGAAAGATCCTTGATTATGTTGCAGATGACAGCTTTTTCGGGGCACCTGTGGAAAGAAAGGGATTTGGCATTGAAGGTACAGAACCTGTTGACATATTAGAAAAGTACGGAAGCAAAACTGTTGCTCCGGGAACAGAAGAATCTGATGCCCTTACAAAAGAAATCGAAGAGATAAATAATACTCAGGATTCTTTAGATGTTAAGAAATCATCTAAATATAAATTTCCGCCTATAGATCTTTTAAAGAAACCGGGAAGCTTAAGAGGCGGCACAAAGGGTCATGATATGGCCGACCAGGCAAGGCTTCTTGAAAATACACTGCTTAGCTTTGGCGTATCAGCTACTGTCCTTGATGTTATTAAGGGACCTGCTGTTACAAGATTTGAAGTACAGCCGGCACCCGGAGTTCAGGTATCTAAAATTGTTCATCTTCAGGACGATATAGCCCTTAATTTAAGAGCAAAGAGTATCAGAATTGAAGCTCCTATCCCCGGCAAAGCTGCAGTCGGAATAGAAGTTTCAAACGACAGCACACAAACAGTACTTTTAAGAGAACTGGTAGAATCAAAAGAATTTAAGAATCATAAATCTAAAATTGCAGTCACCTTAGGAAAGAGTATTTCCGGTGAGAATATTGTATGCGATCTTCATGAGATGCCGCATCTTCTCATTGCAGGTACAACAGGATCAGGTAAATCAGTATGTATTGACTCCATGCTTGTTTCACTGCTTTATCACGCAAAGCCTGATGAAGTAAAACTCATACTCATAGATCCTAAGATCGTTGAACTTACACCTTTCAACGGAATACCTCATTTGATGATCCCTGTAGTTACAGAACCAAGCAAAGCAGCAGTTGCTTTAGGCTGGGCTGTTACTGAAATGAATGAGCGTTACAATAAGTTTGCCGAAGAGGGCGTTAAAGATCTTCAAAGCTTTAATGAAACAGTAAAATTCAAAGGCGAAAAAGAAAGAGTCATGCCGGAAGTTGTCATAGTTATAGATGAGCTTGCAGACCTCATTATGGCTGCGAAGAATTCTGTTGAAGACAGCATCTGCAGACTTGCTCAAAAAGCAAGAGCTGCTGGTATGCATCTTGTCATTGCAACTCAAAGACCTTCTACAGATGTTATTACCGGTGTAATTAAAGCTAATATTCCTTCGAGAATTGCACTTTCTGTTTCATCACAGATAGACTCACGAGTAATTCTTGATATGGGCGGCGCTGAAAATCTTCTCGGAAAAGGAGATATGCTTTACAGCCCGCAGTCCTTATCAAAACCGATCAGAATTCAGGGAACGTATATTTCTGATTCAGAGCTTCATGCTGTTATTGATTATGTTAAAAATGAGGGCAGCGAAGGAAGCTATAACGAAGAGATCATAAATGCAATGGATAGGGCAGGAAGCAATAATGTTTCAAGCCAGCAGGATGACAACGGAGACGATCTGTTTATGGATGCTCTGGAAACAGTTGTTAATGCTGAACAGTGTTCTGTATCCATGCTTCAAAGAAGATTCAGAATAGGATATAACCGTGCTGCAAGACTTGTAGATATGATGGAAGAAAGAGGCATGATAGGTCCTGCTGACGGATCAAGACCCAGAAAAGTTCTCATGACAAAGGATGAATTTGAAGAGTTTGCTGCAAGAACAGCAGAAGTGGAAGCTGAAATCTTTTAATGAAAAAAGTCTATATTAAAACCTTAGGGTGTGAAAAAAATACTGTTGATTCCGAATGTGCGGAAGCGCTGTTTATAAATTCCGGATGCAAACTATGTGATGATCCGTTAGATGCAGATTTTCTTATGGTTATTACATGCGGATTTATACTTGATGCAAAAGAACAATCCATCGACAGTATTTTTGATTTGATCAAAATTAAAAAGTCTAACCAGAAACTTATTGTAGCCGGTTGTTTATCTCAAAGATATACCAAAGAGCTCCAAAAGGAAATTCCTGAAGTCGATTATTTCTTGGGAGTTGATGATTATCTAAAGATTCCTGAAATAGTTGAGAATAAGAAAGATAGGGTACTTACAAATCCTTGTTCTAAACTATTTGTTGAACTTCCAAGAAACATTAAGAATACTTATACTGCCTGCATGAAAATATCAGAAGGCTGCGGTAATATCTGCTCATATTGTGCAATACCTTTCATGAGAGGAAAGCTTCGCAGCAGAAATGAAGCTGATATATTAAAAGAAGCCAAACTTCTTGCTGATACAGGAATTAAAGAACTTCTTATCATCGCTCAGGATGTAACAGCTTACGGAAAAGATCTGGGAATTGAAAACGGACTTTCAAAGCTTTTACATAAGTTATGCAAGATTGATGGCATTCACTGGATAAGACTTCTTTATTGCTATGAAGATGAAATTACCGATGAACTCATTGAATGCATTAAAACTGAAGATAAAATATGCAAATATATAGATATTCCTATTCAGCATTGCAATGATAATATTCTCAAACTGATGAACAGGAAATCTACAGGTTCATCCATAAGAAATACAGTTAATAAGCTTCGCGATCAAATACCGGGAATAGTTATACGCACCACATTAATAGTTGGTTTCCCGGGTGAAAAGAAGGATGAATTTGCAGATCTTTATAACTTTGTTAATGAGATCAAATTTGAGCGACTTGGATGCTTTGAATATTCAAAAGAAGAGGGAACTAGAGCAGCTCTTATGAAGCCTCAGGTAAGATCAGATGTTAAAGCAAGAAGAAAAGACAAGATCATGCAGCTGCAAAGACTTATCTCTCTTGAGCATAATAATTCATATATCGGAAAAACCTTTGAAGTGATAGTCGAAGGTGAAGAAGAGCCTGGATTATATCTAGGTAGGACCTATATGGATGCTCCGGAAATAGACAACGGAGTCATATTTAAAAGCCAAAAACAGCTTAATCCAGGGGATTTTGTTACTGTAACGATAAATGATGCATTCGATTATGATTTAACCGGAGAAGCTGTATTTTAAACTATAAATATCAATCAGGAGATTTGTATGAATAAGAATGTTCCCAATATTTTAACAATATTAAGAGTAATAGCAGTACCGTTCTTCGTCTTTGCATATTACAAAGAGCAGTATATAGCAGCCTTTATTATATTTGTCCTTGCATCCCTTACAGATATGCTTGACGGAAGGATAGCAAGAAAGTATGACCTGGTCAGCAATTTCGGTAAATTTATGGATCCTCTTGCTGATAAGATCCTTACTTATTCTGCATTTTGTCTCTTTGCAGAGTATGGAATCATCCCCGGATATTTTTTGATCATAGTTCTCTTTAGAGAATTTGCAGTAGCTGGTATAAGGATGCTTGCTGCTGAAAAGGGAGTTGTTATTGCCGCTGATATATTCGGAAAGCTTAAAACTTTACTTCAGATGATATCAATTCCTCTCTATCTTCTTGCATTTGCACTACCGCAGACAGGATGGATTCCTGCAGGAAAAGAGGGAATAGGATATATCATTGCATCAGCCGCATATTATCTCATGGTTGCATCCATAGTTATGACTGTTATTTCCGGATGCAATTATATATTCAAGAATATAGGAGTTCTTAAAGATGACAACTGACAAATTATTAGCTAAACAGGTTGTTGAAACATTAAAAAAGAAGAAACTTAAACTTGCGACTGCCGAATCCATGACCGGAGGAATGCTTGCAAAAATCATCACGGATGTACCCGGAGCTTCTTCTGTTTTTGACAGAGGAATAGTTACATATTCCAATGAAGCTAAAATGTCAGAACTTGATGTAGATCCTGAAACATTGGATGCATTTGGCGCAATTTCATCCGAAACTGCAAGAGAAATGGTTGAAGGCCTAAGAATTTACAGCGGATGCGATGTTTGTATAGCTGTTACAGGAAACGCAGGACCTAATCCAGCAGAAAGCAAACCGAAAGGTTTATATTATGTTGGTTTTTACTGCAAAGGGGAGACCAATGTTTTAGAGATACAATCTTCCTGCAAAACAAGGAATACCATTAGAATTGATGCATGTAATCTCATGCTTAAACTGATTTACGATTCCATCAAGTAATTGACAAATATTAACATTTATATATAAAATACTTCTTGACTTACAATCGTATAGGGGGTATTATAATTTAGAACAAATGTTCTGATTGCGAGGTCATTATGAAAAACGAACAAATTACAGAAAAAGATAAAGCTTTAGAAGCTGCGCTTGCCCAAATTGATAAAAGATTCGGTAAGGGATCGGTTATGTCCCTTGGCGATGACAGGGCAAGGATTGATATAGATGCTATTTC
>CAZALQ010000094.1:0-6319 GCA_964485605.1 uncultured Oscillospiraceae bacterium | reverse complement strand
TTCATACTCTTCTACGATGATCTCATCGGCAAGACCTGTTGCTTCAACGCCGGCAATCCTCTCCATAAGAGACTGCTGGTTATTGATCTTTCCTCTTGTCTTGTCATAGTCATCGGAAGTTACGCCTACAATAAGGTAATCCCCAAGAGCTTTCGCCCTTTCAAGGAGCCTGATATGTCCGTAATGAAGAAGATCGTATGTTCCGTAGGTTATTACTTTGATCATTGCTTTTATCCTTTAAAGCATGCCCCTTTTTTGCATATCCTTAAGGGCATTTACAAGGGTGGTGTTATCTTCAGGAGTGAGGTTTCCAATGTGACCTACTCTGAATATGGTATGCTCCATGTCCCCGCCGTTTGGGCAGATCCAAATACCGTATTCATCCTTTAGTACTTCAAATATCTTGCGTGCATCTGCATTAACAGGATGAACAGGAGTCACTCCGTTTGCCGGAGCTTCTGAAACAAATTCAAAGGGAAGTTCCTTTATCTTTTCTCTAAAATCAGCAGCCAAGGATGCCACTCTTTCAACTTCTTTATCAGCACCGCCTAAAGCATCTATTGCCTTAAGCCTTGCGTTGATCTGCCTTAAAATACCTACTGCAGGTGTAAATGGAGTCTGGCCTCTTTCCATGTTTTTGAGCATATCTTCAAGATTAAAGTACATGGACTTGACCTTTCTTGTTGTGACTCTTTCAACTGCTCTTGGCGCAAGCACAATAACTGATACTCCCGGAGGACATGCAAGGGCCTTTTGAGATCCCGTGATCATAACATCAGCACCGCAGGATGCCATGTTAAATGGATCTGCAAGGAAAGAAGAAACACAGTCACATACATAGAAAATGCCGTTCTTTTTGCAGAACTCTCCTATCATCTCTGAATCGTAGAGAACACCGGTAGATGTCTCATCTATATTGACAAGAAGTCCTGTAAATCCCTGCCCATCGTATTCATAAAGCTTTTCTTCAGTAAGTTTTTGTCCATGCTCTAAAGAAAGGACGACATGGGGAATCTCATGTATTTCGCAAAGCTGTACAAAACGGTGACCAAAACTGCCGCCATCGATGACTAAAACCTTGTCATTCTCATTAAAGCAATTCATTACTACTGCTTCCATGGAACCAGTAGATGAATTGGTCATAAATACAGCTCTTGATCCTTCAGGAGCCTTTGAAAACCTAAGCATATATTTTTCATTTTCCAGCATGAGCTTAGAAAACTCCGGAGTACGGAAATACGGAACTTCCTCGCCTCCGATAGCCTTAACTTCCTCACTGCTCATTACCGGTCCAACTGTGAAATTTAGCATTTGATATACCTCACTAATAAAGTTACGAAGGGTATTTTAAGTTCAAAATCAAAAGTATTCAACATGTTACAATTGCCTAAAAAATGGTATCAACATTAATTTGTTTTAATGTTGAATATATGGAAACATTTCAACAATTTGTTGAAATTGTCATAATTATGGATTATCATAAATTGGAAATATGTCTAATAGGTGAGGATAAAATGTCATTAGGTGAAAATATAAAAAGAAGAAGAATTGAACTTAATTTAAGCCAACAATATCTTGCTGATTCTCTTGGGTATAAAACACGTTCATCAATATCAAAGCTTGAAAAAAACGGCGCAGCTATTTCAGAACAAAAACTTGAAACTTTAGCAAATATATTAAAAACATCCGTTGAGTATCTTCTAACAGGCGAAAACCCTTATGAAACAGATAAGGGAAGAACTCATATCATTTCACCTGATATTGAAGACTACACCGGAAGCACTGAAAGAAAGTGCTGCGCTGTAATCCTTGCCGGCGGGCAAAAACATCTAAACAAATATAACATTCCCTTTCAGTTTATAACCGTTAAAGAAAAACCGGTTATCATCTATACCATGGAAGCCCTTCAAAGACATCCCCAAATAGATGATATACATGTTGTATGCCTTGAAGGATGGGAAGATCAAGTCTCTTCTTATGCAGAAAAGTATGGAATAACAAAACTAAAAGAAATAATCAAAAACGGTAAAACAGGAGTTGAATGGCTTTCTACTTCATATAAGCCATCAGACCTCATCCTTATTCATGAAGCAACCAGGCCTTTTGTCGATCCGGAAACTGTATCTAATGCCATAAGGTGCTGCAAGAAAAACGGAAGTGCTGTAGTATTTGAACGCCTTGACTGGTCAACACCCTTCATGATGCACGGCGGTGATTTTGATATGACTCACCTTGATTCAAGGAAACTCATAAGTGTGCAGTCCCCTGAAATCTTTACCTTTGGACTCCTAAGAAAGGCTTTTTCAGATGCGATAGCAAGCGAAAAAGAACTGAGCGAAACAGTATGCACAGTTTTTCTTCATAACATGGGATTTGAGCTTACTTTTTGCGAAGGCAGGAAAAATAATTTCAGCGTTGTAAACAACGATGATCTTACGATGATGGCAGCCCTTCTTTAGATATCTTCTGCAAGGAAGTTTGTTATGAGAGTGCTGCTGTTTTGGGCGTCTACAAAGAAATCCGCTATAACTTGCTTTCTTTCATCTGCTTTGTAATCATTATCGTTTATAAGGTCATAAAAGATTGTTTTGATATCTTCTTTTGTCCTTGCTTCATAACAGCTTTTAACCATGGTTTTTGCAAACTCTGTAAAGATGAAATTGATATTGGAAGCATGGCAAAAGACAACAGGTTTGCCGGTAATATAGTACTCAGGAATCATACCTGAAGAGTCGCTTATCATAAAATCTGTATTCCAGAAAGTATCAACATATTCCTTTGTTTCATCAAGGACTATGTTCTTTTCTTTATTGCAATAATCTTTAAACTCTTTAACATCCTCAGGCGTCATCTCCCCTGTGTTTACAAAATTATCAAACATCAAAGGATGGGGACGGAATATGAATAATACGTCCTGATTCTCTTTAGCAAGATCAATAAGTGTATCCTTGTAATTAAAGTAATTGCTTCCGCCTATATATGGATCTGTTGTCCATCTTGGGCACCAAATTAAGGCCTTTCTAAACTCCGATGGATCTTTATCTTTCCTCTCATCCAGAATCTGCTCAAGGCATATACTTCCGTAAGGAGGACATTTCTGTATACCCTTCTTAAAACCTAAGGCGAATCTGTCTTTATAGAACCTTGCCTCGCCTTTTTCTAAAGCAAAAAATGCGTATACATCGCTGTAATATGATTTATGGAGAGTAAAATCTTCCCCATGCATAGTCATGTTGTTTCCGTAAAGAACATTGCAAATAAGGGCATATTTGCATACTTCCCTGCTTGTATATTCTTCCGGCATGAATTCGTTGTATGGACGGGGGTGGAAAAGATAATCGGGCTCTAAAGATTTAAGATCAAACCACTTGCCGTTATCAAGGAGAGCATCTATTGCCTCATAGCCCTTGGATACAAAATATTCATAGGTGTCATTAACTCTGTCACCTACAAGCTGCCCGTTTTCAATATTTGAAGGAACGCAAAGAATTACAGGATTAAATCTTGCATCTTCCTTCATCTTTCTGTATATGGGTTCTAATTTATTCCAAGACGGAATGTATTGAGTAACAAAAACTACATTTAAGACTTCTTTTCTATTTGCTTTCTCTCTTACCCTCTCAGTGACCTTCTTGATATTTGCAAGGGATGAGCGATAACGGAAAAAGTACTCAGTATTAGAAGCCAGAGACTTAAGCGCCTGATAAGGATAATATATGACTTTAATTTCTCTTAATTTGTCTTTTAACACCTTAAGACTCCTTTATACGTTTAAGTGCATCGAAGAATTTATTTCTGAATATAATCATTATACCAAGAACTATGAGTGTAATAATAATCCTCGCTGTCAAATTACCGTAAAGAGCAACTCCTAAGAACCCGCTTGCTGCAAAGAGAATAAATATGATCACCAAAGCTTTGTAATCATAAAGATTATCTTCTATATTTCTCTTCTTAAGAACAGCCTTCATCGTAAAGTAGTTTGCTACGGCAAAGGCAATATAGCTGACAAGGGTCGTATACCCTGCTGCCACAAAACCATACCTTGGAATAAGCAAATAGTTAAGAACAATATTAAGAACAGCAGATCCTATTGATCCATAAACCAGCATCTTCTTTTCTTCATAATAAAACTCAATATTGATGAAGAACTGGCAATAGAATAGGAGCAGAAGGCTCATGGATACAGGAGCTATTACGTATAATCCTCCAAGATACTCTTCTCTTGACATAAGAAGTATTATCTCTGGAGCATACCAGATAATACAAAGTATCATGAGAGCCATTAAAACCGTAAGGATAATTGAGATTGGTTTGTTTTCCTCTCCCTTTCCTTCCTTGATCCTTCCGTAGAGCCACGGAACATAGGATCCGTTTATGGCATTTAATACAAAGTTTAGTATCATTGCAAAGTTATATGCAAGCCCGTAAAGAGCTGCATAACTTGTACCTTGCAGATGATCTATCATAATATGATCGCTCTGATTGAATATGACCTGAGAAAGATAATATGCAAGAAGAGGTACATTAAATCCAAAGGCATATTTCCAGAACTCTTTGTTAAAATACTTCTTCCCCTTGTAACCAAGAACAATGGAAATAAAAAATCCGATTGCGATGTTGACTCCGGCATATGCATAAACCCTTGCATAACCTTTTTCTTCCGTGTGCATTACAAGGTAATATGCCAATGTAGGAGAAAGAATACTGGTCAGCAGTGTTACTGCAACTACAGATTTATACTTAAATTCAAATCTGTTCTTCCCCATCCAAAGCTGGGTTGCCGTTGAGAAAAATATTTCTGCAACAAGCAAAAGAACAAAGCCTGTGGGCATCTTAAACAGCTTATTCCAAAGAGTCCTAAATGGGATATACACCATCAAAAATAAGCATGTCAAAAGGAAGCATATACCCTGAATTGAGGTGATATACTCAGACCTCCTGTCTTCAAACTTAACCATGGCAGTAGAAAAAGATCCATAACCAAGATTGAGTGTAAGGAAAATAGACAGTATTCCTGTCCATGAAGAATACACTACCAATTGTCCGTACTGCTCTGTAGTAAGCAGGTTGGTGAAAATCGGAAGTGTAATAAATGATATGCATCTTTGAAGAATGCTGCATGTGGCATAGGCTGTTGATACCTTTACCGTAAGCGGCACCTTATTCCATTTTTCTTTAATAAATCCCATTTACAAACATTTAAGAAGGAATACTATTTAACGTATTCCTTAAATTCGTCATAGTTCCTGATGTAATCATTCGCATCATAATATTCTGATGCGGCAACGCAAAGGACGGAGTCCTTTTGCAACCAGAGCATTTCCCTCCAGATCGGTTTATCTATCACGACTCCAATTGAAGGATCTGAAAGCTCTATTTCTTCCCTGCTGTCCTTATTCTCAAGAACGAGTTGTACTCTTCCGTAGGGACAGAAAAGAAGTTGTTTTAAGGTTTTGTGAGCGTGAAATCCCCTTCTGGCACCCTCCGGCACCTTCGAGATATAGTAAATCCTTTTTATATCAAAATCAACATCATTAAATGATTCGAAGAAGGAAAGCTCCCCTGCTCCGACTGTCGGAACTGTCCTTATGTGCACTATCTTGCACCCGGCTACTTCCTTTCTGTCATCAAGTACATCGCCTTTCAGAACTGAATACCACTTAAGGTTTTCCATTCCCTCATATCTTGAAAGTATGTCATCAGATATATCAACAGCCTCATGGAAATTATGCTTGTCATAAAATCTTACTGCTCTTTGATTATCCCTTGAAACACACCAGTATACAGCTTCAAGACCATACTCATTAAAAGCTTTATTTATAATCTCTTCCATGCCGAACCAAGCATAACCTCTTCCCATGGCAGAATTCCTAACTGTAATGGCAAATTCCGCACTCAGATTATTCCTGTCTATGCTTTTAAGACTTACGGTACCCATATACTCATCTTCGTCAGAAACTATGGCAAGATGGATATCCGTTTCTTTATTTTTTGAAGCATTAATAAAAGCTTCGCAGTCGGAAAGAGATTTTTCAGCAAACCTTCCGCGAAGTTTTTCTACAACGTTTTCATCATGCATCCACTCGAGCATGAGAGGAGCATCTTTTAATTCTAAATCTCTAAGCCTCATTTGAATTCGTTTATCTTGTCAATGACATACTGAACTTCTTCATCCGTCATGCCGTAGTACATTGGTATGCTGAGCTCTGTCTCACTGATCTCCTCTGCGATAGGGAAATCACCTTTTTTAAATCCCAGATCTTTGTAACAATCCTGAAGATGCATGGGAATAGGATAATGCTTATTGGTACCTATA
>CAZALQ010000093.1:0-6350 GCA_964485605.1 uncultured Oscillospiraceae bacterium | reverse complement strand
TCTCCAATACAAAGAAGCCTTGTAAAGGGCATTGCGAGACACTCTATCAGATCACTGATCATCGGATGATGCAGCGGTGGTTGGGCAAGAAGATCGATACGGGAGTCATCTATCACTACGATGAACTTGAGGATGAGTGGACGGATACTGACCTTGAACTTGGAAGCGAAGCTGCGGAAGCGGCATATAAATTCGGGAAGAAGCACACTCCTCTCACCCATCTTCTCCGTGGCGTTTTGTGGCGTAAAAGGTTCTGGTGCACAGAGAAGCTGAATAGGTGGCTTGATGAATTCAAACCCGAATGTGTGTTTCTCGCTTTTTCTGATGATTACTTTATTCCAGAAATAGCGATGTATGTTGCAAAGAGGTTTAACGTTCCAATTGTATCCTGTATTGGTGATGATTATTATTTCAACGTAAGAAAAAAGATCAATCCGATCTATCACCTCTATAAAAAAACATATCGGAAATTGATTGACAAGGTGCTTGCGTGGCCCGGAAGCGCCATGTATATCAGCGATAAGATCAGGGATAAGTATAATTCTGAATTTGGCTTAGATGGCGAGACAGTATATTTGGCGTCCACGATCCAGAGGAAGCCGTTCTCTGTAATCAATACAGAACATCCCGTCATCACCTACTTTGGAAATATTCGCATGGGTCGAAACAACTCTCTAAATGATATCGGCTATGCCCTTGGGAAGATTAATCCGGAATATGTCCTTGAGGTTTACTCCAACGAGGGCGATGGGCAGTACTACGGGGTGTTTAAAGACAATCCAAATGTGAAGTTTATGGGCTCCGTGCCATATGCTCAGGTGCAGAAGCGAATGGCAGAGAGTGATATTACGGTCATTGTGGAGGGCTTAGCGGAGCAGGATATAAATGCTTCTCGTTACTCTTTATCCACAAAAGCGGCCGATGCATTGGCAAGCGGTGCCAGCATCTTGACCTATGGGTCGCTTGAAAGCGGCATTATTGATTATATGCAATCAACAGAAGCCTCGATGGTATGCACAAAGAAAGAGGATCTTGAAAAGTGTATCAGAACACTGATGACAGATCCGGATTTACAGAAAAGATACTACGATCAAGCAATAGGCATGACGGAGAAACACCACAATAGGCGAGCCAGTTGCACAGTATCCGAAGGCGTGATCAATAAGGCTATCGAGCACATGAAACAAGGGGAAAAGCAGTAATGAAGAACTTGACCATGCTTATTCTATCCTGTGACAAGTTTTCTGATTTGTGGGATGGGCATATTAAGCTTTTAGAACAGAACTGGCCAAATCGCGACATGAAGACGTATATCGTCACGGATTCTCCGAGCGATAAGAGTTATCCGGGAATCGAAATAATTTCTGCGGGAACAGAGGTCGAGTGGTCAGACCGTCTGGCTTATGCACTGAAACATGTTGATACGGATTATGTTTTCATTACCCTTGACGACTATTTCCTTATCAAGAAGGTTGATGACAGAAGTATCGTTGACCTGTTGGACATGATGGACAAGGAGAAGATTGATTACGTTCGTCTGTTTCCGCGACCCAAAAAAGCGACAATGGAAGAATTGTCAGGGTATAAGAAGATCCACAGAGTGAGGACAACGGGTAACTATAGTGTAAATCTGTATAGCGGTATATGGAAAAAAGCTTTTGTGGAAAGCACCGTAAAAACGCCGCTCAATGCATGGAAATATGAAGTTTCACTATTTAAAAGGGCACAAGAATATGGCGCTATATGCGCTGTTAGTCTAAGAAATGAGTTTCAGATTCTTGATGTTGTAAGGAAGGGAAAACTACTGCACAAGGCTGCAAGATACTTTAAGAATCATCCCGGAATCTACGAAGGCAATCGAGACGTGAATACTTGGGAGTACGAGATCAAGCTGACTATACAACAACAAGTTGCCAGACATTTGCCCAAATGGGCACATAAAAGGGTTAAGGGAATAATGAAGAAGCTCGGACATCATTATTACAGTGATGATGCTGAGTAATATCTTGTTTGACGAGGAAGAAATATTGTGAGAGCAAGCCTAAAAATCCATTGGAACAGAGAGTTGGCGATAACGATACTGTTCTTTGGGCCACAATTGAATTATTACATTGCCTGTTTACTTAGTATGAACGGCCTTCCAACCGTGTCAACATTTATCTATTTTGCTTTGTATGTTGTAGGGATTTTCTCGTATCTGTTTACATTACGAAGACCTGCCCCATTTTTTCTGGCAGTTGGAATGGTTGGAGCGATCGTTTTTAGCTATTTGTTTAACAGAGAAGCTGCGCAATATATGGGTGGATCATCATTCTCCTCATCACCTGTTGTATTACTGCTTTGTGTGTATTTCCCAGTATTCCTGTTGATGATTGACGAAGTTGACTTAAATACGTTGTTTGAATACTTCTGCAGATCTTCTGTGATTGTCCTCATTCTTGCGATTGTTTCGTTTTATGGGTATTTGTTCGTATATCGTAGCACACCTCCCGATTATATGTCGTTTGCATATATGATGCTGACTCCAATTATTCTATGCTTTATGAAGGGGTGGAAAGATAACAAAATTCCTTTTATTCTCTCGGTTGTGGCAGCATTTATATTGTTCATTGTTGGGTGTCGTGGGGCTGTTGTTACACTTGCTATGTTTCTGGCCTTGTATATAATTGGCTTTTATATGCAAGGTGAAGCTGGAAGACAAAAATTGGGATTAAAAATTGTATTGCTACTGGTATTAGTAGCTATTGTAATTAATGCAGATACTATACTTAATTGGATAGGTTTAGGCTTACAAGGAGTTGGATTTACCAGCCGTACGGTTGCAAAACTCTTAAGAGGGAATGGCGCATTTATTGAAAGTGAAGGAAGATGGTCGATATGGAGCCAAGCAATTGGTGGTATTGATTTTCTCGGACGAGGATTGTTTGGTGACAGGACAGTTATTATCGATGAATATGGGCATGCTGCCTATGCGCATAATTTCCTGTTGGAAATCATGATTGATTTTGGCGCAATCTTGGGCTTGATTATCGCTGTTTATTTCCTTTATGCAGTTTTTAAAGCTATGAAAGTATCAAGAATGAGCGAAAATCCAACTCTGATAAAATTGTCATTTGCCATGATTAGTGTTCTTTTTGCAAAACATATGATCTCTACAAGTTTTCTTATTTCGTTTGATTTTTGGTTTTACTTCGGACTAGCGATATATTTGGTTTCTCATCGAAGTGCTATTCTTGATGTCAGTAATGACACCAAAAGAAAAAGAAGTGAAGAGGCTCCGGCATGAATAATGTTCAAAGATTGTTTGTTTCAACTTATGCGAAGATAAAATATAGAAAAACGTGTATTGTTGAAAGTAATGCTGTTGTTTATGGTGGGTGCCACTTCGAAGGAAAAAACAAGATAAGTCCTGGGGCTCATGTGACGCATTCTTCCTTGGGCTATGCAAGTTATATTGGAAAGAATAGTGTATTTTCTCATGCCTTGATCGGAAGGTTTTGCTCAATAGGCGATGATGTAAAACTAATGAGAGCCAAACATCCTGTTGATGGTTTCGCATCAACACATCCCGCCTTTTATTCCATTGCTAATGTAAGCAGTTTTGTCCAAACGAATAAGTACTCGGATATTGAAGAGGATGAAGAGGGCATTTCCTTAAGAGTAGGAAACGATGTTTGGATCGGAAGCAACGTCTTGATCAAAGCAGGTGTGACAATTGGAGATGGCGCAGTAATTGCTATGGGAGCAGTAGTTACTAAAGATATTCCGGCATATGCGATTGTAGGAGGCATTCCAGGACAGATAATCAAATACCGCTTTTCTGAAAGTGTTCGTGAGAAACTGTTGCAAGAGAAGTGGTGGGAAAGAGATATAGATTGGATCAAGGATAATGCTGCAGCATTTGAAAGCGTTGATATGCTCCTTGATGCGTTATCAGACAATAGAAAGGATAACGGTTAATATAATGAAGATTTGCGATTGCGTAAAAGACGCTGTCTGGTATGACCCACGTGTAAGAAAACAGATTGATGAATATATCAGATGCGGGCATGATGTGGAAGCCGTAGGTGTACGGGATCCTCGTTATGATCAGGCTGAAGTCGAGAAAATGCCATGTAAGGTTCTTCTTGCTGGTATAGATGAAAAACTTTATAAAAAGCCTAACGTATTTCAGAAAATTTACCGAGAGATGAAAACAAATGTGGACATGTATCGGTTGATTGTGTCTACAAAGCCAGATGTTATTCATGCAAATGATTTGAATGCGTTAATACCTGCGTACTATGCCTCAAAAAAACTAAAGTGTGGAATTATATATGATACTCACGAGATATTCCTTGAAAATCCTTGGGTCGCAAGAAACAGGATAAGCAAATTTGTATGGGGATTCTTCGAGAAACACCTTATAAACCGTGTTGATATGGTCGTTTCAGTAAGTCATGCTGCAGCTGAATACCTAAAAGAAAAGTACAGATTACAGCATATCATGGTTGTGACTAATTGTGTAGGAAAGGACGCGATTGTTGATAACGCTGAAACTGCCAAGCCTCTTCAAGTCCTTAATCATGGCCAGTTTTATGAGGGCAGAGGTTATGACATACTCGTGGATGTTGCTCCGCTTATAACTGACTTACAGGATATACAGATTGTTTTACGGGGATTTGGTAGACTTGAACAGGAACTGAGGGCAAAGGTCAAGGAGAGGAATATTCAAAACCTAATTTTTGTTCCTCCTGTAAAAGTTTATGAGCTGATTCCTGCAGCATCGACGGCTTGGGTTGGCCTTGCAATAACTGAAGCTATTTCATTGAATTTTAAACTCTCCGTCTCAAACAAGCTGTTTGAATACGCAGCAGCAGGGCTTCCAGTTATAATGTCAGATATTCCAGAACACAGATATCTAAATGATCAGTATCATTTTGGAATCGTCCTAAAATCTGACAGTCCAGAAGACATAGCTGCGGCGATTAGACAATTACATGGTGATAAAAGCTTTTATAACAAATGCAAAGAAAATGCAAGGAAATTATCGCTGGAAGTTAACTGGGAAGCCGAGTTTTCAAGACTAATTGACTTTGAACAGAGTATAAAGTGATAAAGTGAGGAGGTGAAATCATGTCGAATAGTAGAACAAAGAATCTCGTTAAAGAAACGGCATGGTTTGCTATTGGGAATTTCGGATCGAAAATTCTCTCCTTACTGTTAGTTCCGTTATATACAAATATCCTGACAAAAGGGGAATATGGTAGTGTTGATATCCTCAATACGACAATTTCATTAGCCATTCCGCTGCTTACTTTGTCATTGCAAGATGCCGCTTTCAGATATGCTTTGGATAAGGAGGCAAAAAACGAATCCGTTATATCTGATTGCTTACTTGTGACCTTATTATCTCCATTAGTTTTGCTGGTGCTGTATCCAGTGCTAAATATACTTTTACCGGTTGTCACACAGTATTGGTGGTATTTTTTCTGTATTTATGCATTTAATAGCGTTTCGTCGGTTTTAGCATGCTATTTAAAAGGTATTAACAAAAGCAACATATTTGCAATCCAGGGGATTATTCATACCTTCGTTTTTGCCATAAGCAATATCATACTGCTTCTTATCGTAAAGATGGGCGTAGAAGGTTATCTCCTCAGCTTGCTTTTATCCCATGTTGCTTCCTGTGTTTTTATGATTATCGCTGGTGGTGTAAATAGGCATATTTCCTTACGAAATACAGATTTCCGTTTATTGAAGGAAATGCTGATTTATAGTTTGCCACTGATTCCCGCTTCCGTTGCTTGGTGGATTATGACATCCATTGACAAATATATGCTACTATATATGTGCGGAGCAGATGCAAATGGCTTATATGGTGTGGCTCATAAGCTTCCAACTATAATTTCGGTAATAACAACGTTTTTTATCAATGCATGGCAAATTACAGCTGTAAGAAGTAAAGACGATTCAGATATTTCTGAATATACATCAAAAATATTCGAAGCTTTGTTTGTTATAGGTGTTGTTCTTGCTTTCGGGATGATCATCACCTCTAAGATCCTTGTCCGCGTATTCTTTGCCAAAGATTTCTTTGAAGCATGGACTATGACTCCTTTACTAACTGTATCAACCATTTTTTCGACTTTCTCGCTATTTCTTGGAGCACAATTTACAGCTAGCAAACGTTCGGATTTACATTTGAAATCAAATCTTCTTGCGATGTCTACGAATGTTGTTCTGAATTATGTGCTTATAAAATGGCTTGGTATAAACGGTGCTGCATATGGTACGATGATCAGCTACTTCATTGTGTTGATATATCGCCATGGGTCCTTGATGAAGTAAAACAATAATTAAGATGGTGT
>CAZALQ010000092.1:1666-6372 GCA_964485605.1 uncultured Oscillospiraceae bacterium | reverse complement strand
AGAGTATTCTCAAGTTCATTATCTACAATAATGTAAGGAGTAAATATGTATCAATACTTAAGTGACTGATTGAGTATGCCCTGACATATATCCTGAGATACTCTCTCAAAATCAAGCGGAGAATCGCAGTAAGGAGCGACATATCCGTCTGAGATTTCAGAGCTTTGCACCTGCCCTCTAAACTTAAGATAATCGTCATCATCTTTTCTAAGAGCATTCCAGTGAGTTAGGAACATAACAGTCATGGACCAGACAGCTTCTCCGCCTATGCGTATGATGTTGTCCTTCCACTGACCGAATTTTTCTTCAACATTGATATATTCATCAGCGAGATTGATGCCGCCTGAAAATGCCACTTCTCCGTCTATGACCATGATCTTTCTGTGGTCGCGCCTGTTCATGATGGTGTTGAGTATGGGATGAACCCTGTTAAAGCAAATGCACTTTATACCTCTTTCCTCCAGCTTTTCCGCATAGGTTTCAGGAAGCTTGAAGATGGTTCCCACGTCATCGTAGATAACTCTTACATCCACGCCGGATTTTGCCTTTTCCTCAAGTATATTGAGGATGCTGTTCCACATGACCCCTTCACCTATGATGAAATATTCAAGGAAAATGAATTTCTCTGCCTTCTTTAATTCCTCCAGCATATGGGGATATCCAAGCTCTCCTAAAGAATAGTATTCGCAGCCCACATTTCTGTAAAAAGGAAAGCCCTCAGTCTTTGAAATATAGTGAAATTGACCTGCATACCTTGGATGATAAAGACTCATTTCGTCATATACCATCTCGTTTTGCCGGTAATATTTTTTTGCTTTTTCGGTTTCTTTGGTAAGCTCGTCATAGGTCCTTCCGGTGATGGTCCTTGCATTCAGCACTATGTATGTTATGGTTCCCGGAACCGGCAGAAGATCTATGAGAAGAATCCAGATCAGGTTTGAAGATATACTCTTGCTGTGACGGATTATGGCGAGTACGACGATTACCCCTATGACTCTTAAAACTATTTCTATATATGCAACAGCATCTCCGGCCAAATGGAATATGGTCATCATAATCAAAACTTCAGATACTATTGCAAGAAGTATTACTAAAACTCTTCCGTTCAATACACCCTTTGATTTCATCAAAATCCCTCCTATTGTACAATTGTTAATTATATCAGATTATGACTATTCGTGGTATACTTATTGGGTTTTAGTAATAATCAGATTGGGGAATAAACAATGGGAACACTTACAAGTTATTTAAAATGGAGAGGCGACTTAAGTTTTAAGGTCAGCCCCTTGAACGTTTTCGATGAACTGGTATTCAGCGGGATTGCCTACCTTGACATAAGAAAGGGATATGAGATAGGCACATCAAAAAACTTTGGCGAGCTTCTTGATACCCAAATGAAAAAGGGAAGCTTCAGAACCACCTCCCTTGACCGCAAGGGCGTGGCTTCTGACTTTATCAAGGAAGTCGCAAAATGCAAGCGCTTTAGATCTGCACTCATAATAGATTATGAAGACGACTACAGCAGTGAAGATGATGTGCAGTTTGCAGCCATGACCTTCAAGCTTGACGACGGAAGCATAGTTGTTGCCTACAGAGGAACAGACAATTCCATAGCCGGATGGAAGGAAGATTTTATGATAACCTTCACAAAGCCAAAGGCCCAGGAACTCGCTCTTAAGTATTTGGCAAGAACTCTAAAAAGGCATAAAAATGTATATGTATGCGGCCATTCCAAGGGAGGAAACCTGGCAATTTATGCAGCAAGCTCCCTTACGGACAGGCAGCTGAAAAGGGTCTCTAAAGTATATGTAAACGACGGACCCGGACTTTGCGATGACGTGGTCCCAAAGGATAAGATAAAACGCATAGATTTCAAAACAACAATGATAATGCCCAGCGATTCGATCTTCGGCAGGATCTTTGAAGCTGATTTTTCAGACAAGATCATAGTAAAAAGTTTAAACCAGGGAGTAAGAGCCCATTCCATATATTCATGGGAAATAGAAGATAACGATATCGTAAGAGCAAAGGGCTTTTCGAAAGCATCGGATTTCATTAAGGAATTCTTAAACAAGATGCTCGAAAACCAGGACCTCGAGCAGCGCAAAGCACTTGTCAATAACATCTTCGACATGCTCAAAGAAAACGGTTATGAAAGACTTACCGACTTTAAGGAAGACGGTTTCTCAGAACTTCTGGGAGTCTTTAGAAAAATCTTAGAAGAAGGAATGGCCTCTTTCAACTTCAATCCAAAGAAAAGGCTGCTGGCACAGATCGAAAATATAAAGGCAAGAATCACCTCGCAAAACTAAATAATGACTATATACCTTTTTCTTAGCTTTAGGTACAATATACTTTAACAAGAGAGGTTTATATTATGAGCAAAGTAGAATTAAAACCGGGAGAGATGCTCTCCCCTATACCTGCAGTCATGGTAAGCTGCGGGGATATGGAAAACAGCAACATCATAACTATCGCATGGACCGGCATCATCAATTCAAAGCCGCCCATGACCTATGTAAGCGTGAGACCGGAAAGATATTCCCATGACATTATCGAAAAGAACAGGGAATTCGTAATCAACCTGGTAAATGAGGATCTTGTCTTTGCAATGGACCACTGCGGAAGCACCAGCGGGAAAAACGAAGACAAGTTCAAGGAGATGCACCTTACAAAAGCTCCGGCAAGCAAAGTTTCCTGCCCTATGATCGAAGAATCCCCCGTCAACATTGAATGCAAAGTGACCGAGATCAAGCACCTTGGATCCCACGATATGTACATGGCTGAGATCGTAGCAGTACATGCATCGGAAGATCTCATGAAGGAAAGCGGAAGGCTGGCACTGAATGAGGCAGGTCTTGTGGCATACATTCACGGCGAATATTTCGGAGTCAAGACAAGGCGTCTCGGCACCTACGGATATTCTGTAATGAAAAAGAAAACCGCCAAGAAAAGAAGAGCAAAGGGTCTTTCCTACGGCGGCAAAAAAGCTCATTTCGATAAGTAAGATAAAATGGCTGCAGCCCTTTATTTTTAAGGATTACAGCCATTTTTACCAACACGTTTTGTCCTATATCTTTTTCTCTATACCAGAAGGTGAAGGGTTACATCAGCTCTTTTGATGCTGAAAGATTTTTCTTCTGTTTCCACTTTCCTTCCGTCTACAAACATATCGCAGTCTCCTCTTTTAAGAACGACTTCGATATCTCTTTTGGAACTGATGACAAGTGGCTTTGCATCCGCACATACCGGCGTTAGGACTATAGCTTCTACATCGCTCATGACCAAGGGACCCTTTGCATTGGCATTGTATGCAGTAGATCCTGTCGGAGTAGAAACAATGAGTCCGTCTCCCCTGACTGAGAGCAAAGATTTGCCTTCAGATAAGCTTTCGATCTCCACCGTTTGGCCGAAGTATCTCTTGCCGAAGATCATATCATTGACAGCAAAGAAGCTTTCATTCCCTACGCGTACTTCAAGTATCAGCCTTTCTGATCTTTTAGCCCCTTTAAGCACATCCTTAAAACTGTCTATATCCTGAAGCTTTAAAGCGCAAAGGTAGCCAAGTCTTCCGGAATTGATGCCTATCAAAGGCTTACCTTCAGCAATGGCAAATTTGGCGGCCTTAAGGACCGCGCCGTCACCTCCGAGGGAAACAACCAATTGGCACTCTGATGGATTTTCGCAAAATTCAAAGCCTTGAGCTTCTAAAGACTCCCTAACTCTTTTTGCATCCTCTGCCTGCTTTTCCGTATATTTATTTGCGCTGAGATATACTTTCATCATTTTCCCGTTAAATATTCGTCTATTGATTTAGCTGCAAGTTTTCCGGCACCCATCGCAGAGATAACAGTGGCAGCCCCTGTCACAGCATCTCCTCCCGCATATACGGCATTTCTCGATGTGAGCCCGTCCTCGCTTATTATTATACCGCCCCTGGAATTAACCTCAAGTCCTTCCGTAGTATCCTTGATCAAAGGATTTGGAGATGTTCCTATTGCCATGATGACCGTATCCACGTCAAGAACAAATTCGGATCCCGGCACCTCAACAGGTCTTCTCCTTCCCGATGCATCAGGCTCTCCAAGCTCCATACGTATGCATTTCATACCGCATACAAAACCGTTTCTTTCATCTCTTGGATCTTCAGGATTTGTATAGCCAAGTATTTCAACCGGGTTGTTAAGAAGTCTAAAGTCGACGCCTTCTTCTATGGCATGCTCCACTTCCTCTTTTCTTGCGGGAAGTTCCTCCATGGACCTTCTGTAGACGATATATACCTTATCTGCTCCAAGTCTTAAGGCTGTTCTTGCGGCATCCATAGCAACATTTCCGCCGCCGACAACAGCGACCTTCCCGCCCTTCATGATAGGGGTCGAAGGATCATCCCTATATGCCTTCATAAGATTTGATCTTGTCAAAAACTCATTGGCAGAATATACGCCTTTTAGAGATTCTCCCGGAATATTCATAAAGTTGGGAAGCCCTGCTCCCGAGCCTATAAATACGGCTTCAAATCCCATATCAAAAAGTTCATCTACCGTCAGCGTCTTTCCTATGACCACATTTGTCTCAATATCAACACCCAATTCTTTCAGGGTATCGACTTCAGATTCGACTATGGATTTTGGAAGTCTGAATTCCGGAATACCGTAAACGAGAACTCCGCCGGCCCTGTGAAGAGCTTCATAAACAGTGACCTTATA
>CAZALQ010000092.1:0-1656 GCA_964485605.1 uncultured Oscillospiraceae bacterium | reverse complement strand
TCTCCTGCACAGGTAAGTCCCGAAGGACCGGAACCTACAACAGCGACCCTGTGGCCGTTTGGCAAAGGAGCTTTCATAGCTTCCTTGGAATGCTCTCTGTGATAATCAGCAACAAATCTTTCAAGCCTTCCTATGGCAACGGCTTCATGCTTTATGCCCAAAGTGCATTTTGATTCGCACTGGCTTTCCTGAGGACAAACTCTTCCGCATACTGCAGGAAGAGAGGATGTTTCGGATATGATCCTGTAAGCCTCCTCATAATCCTTTTCCGTAATCTTTTTTATAAACTCAGGAATATGGATGTTTACAGGGCAATTTGAAACACAGGGCTTGTTCTTGCAATTAAGACATCTTGAAGCTTCCCTTAATGCCGTTTCCTCATCATATCCGAGGGCAACCTCATTAAAGTTATGAGCCCTTACCTTCGGATCCTGCGTTGGCATGGGATTTCTTTCACTAAAAGCTGCCATTACTCTGCCTCCTTTGAAAACAAATTACATGCCTTCTCGTAGGCGTTTTTTTCAAAATCCATATACATTCTGTTTCTTGACATTGCCTCATCAAAGTCGACTTCATAGCCGTCAAAATCAGGACCGTCTACGCAGGCAAACTTTGTAACATTCTTTCCGTCTTTGTGAAGAGTAAGCCTGCATCCTCCGCACATTCCCGTTCCGTCTATCATTATGGGGTTCATTGACACGGTAACAGGTATGCCGTAAGGCTTTGCCGTCTCCACTACAAACTTCATCATGATAAGGGGTCCGATGGCGATTATGCAATCAAACTTTTCGCCATTTTCAAGCATCTCTTTAAGGGGGATAGTAACATTTCCTTCCCTTCCGTAGCTGCCGTCATCAGTCATGACAAAAAGCCTGTCTGAACATGCTTTAAACTCATCTTCCAGTATTACTATATCCTTGCTTCTGAATCCTATTACGGAAGTAACGTCAGCACCCAGGTCATGGAACTCCTTTGCGACAGGCATTGCAATTGCACATCCCACGCCTCCGCCAATGATGCAGACCTTTTTTATGCCCTCTGTGTGAGTCGGAACGCCTAAGGGACCTACAAAGTCCTGAAGGAAATCACCTTCTTCAAAGGTTCCAAGCTTCTTTGTGGTCGCCCCTACTATCTGAAAGATTATCTTGACAAGGCCCTTTTCTCTGTCCGTTCCCGCAACAGTCAAGGGTATCCTTTCGCCCTCATCATCCGTTCTTAAGATGATGAACTGGCCCGGCTTTGCCTTTCTTGCCACAAGGGGAGCATCTATTTCCATTTGCACAACCGATGGATTTAGCACTTTTTTTCTGACTATTTTGTACATAAAAACCTCTGCTTTTAACGAAAAATCAGCGCGAATTCCCCTTCCTCAAGTACTTGATATTAGGGAGGGGATGAATCGCCTAACTCATTGATATACGTATATACTTCCCTGTTAGTATACCACATTGTTTATCATCTGAGGATTGGGAATACGGACACCTTAGTACACTTTATAAACCCAACTCCATTGTAAAACATTATTTGAACAATTGTTCTTTTTGTGGTATCCTAATATTGGGATTGGAGATACACAAGTGAAAGAGAACAAAGCATACAAGTTTAGGATCTATCCGGACAGTCTGCAGCAGGAAATGTTTTCGAAAACTTTTGGCG
>CAZALQ010000091.1:0-6801 GCA_964485605.1 uncultured Oscillospiraceae bacterium | reverse complement strand
CATGTTGATATGAAGTTATTCTTCAACTTCGCCTGCCTGCCTTGCGCAGAAGGAACAAAGCTTTGTATATCCCTGGTCGATGGCTGCTTCGATTTCGCTCATGCTGGAATCATACCATTCTGCATCATGTACAAGATATGGGTTGCTTCTTGTAAGTGACTGGCAGTCTGCATAGTAATGATAGCAGTGACCCCACTGGGTTACGTAGATCGTATCTGTGCCGTGGTTTGCAATGGCTGCAGTCTTTTCTTCTGCGGAGATAGGATCCCAGTCTACTGAGAGAAGTCCTCCGAGAAGCAGTGCTACGCAAGCTACTACGAGAACAACGGTCTTGTTCTTTTTGCTCAGTGCAAGAGTGCCTTCCTTATCGCTCTTAAGAAGCATTACGATGAAAGGAACAAAGCATATGATTGACATGATAAGTCCCATCTGATTCTGGAGGAAGAACATAACTTTGCTCTTTTCAGATGCCGGGTCTATGTGGTTTGCTTTTTTCCAGAACTGTGAACCTATGACAAGGAATACAAGGTCAAGTACCAAGAATGCGATGAGGTAGATGAGCGGGTTGTCCGGAAGTCCTGCAATAAGGGACGGGAGATACCACTTTCCTGTCAGGTTCATGATAGCTACGAGTTCGCATGCAACAGCGAGTACCCAGAAGCATATTGCTGCTACTCTCTTGCCTGTTGCGCCTTCAGTAGAATAATTCTTCTGAGGTTCTTTTGCCGGTGCCTTTGCAGCTTTTGTTGTTTTCTTTTCTGCCATTTTATTAGCCTCCTTTAATCTTACTTCTTTCCTGTAAGAAGACTTGAGAGAAGTGCGCCTGCAAGGTCTGACATTACATCGCTTTCATCTTTCTTTGAACTTGTCTTTTTCTTCGATGAGCTGGTCTTCTTTTTCTTTCCTGTAGTTGTTGTTTCCTCTTCATCAGCACCGAGGAGTCCTCCGAGAAGATCACCTGCAAGATCTGTAAGAGCATCTTCCTGGGATGTCTTCTTTTTCTTTTTGGAAGATGAGGTGCTTGTCTGTGCGCTTGTATCTGTGCTTACAAGGCTCATGACCTTCTTTAAAATGAGAGGAGCAGCTGCGATCAAAACTTTGCTGATAACCTTGGAATCTATTCCGAGGCTGCTTGCGAGGGAACTCAGAGTATTTGATGTGTTCTTCTTTCCCCCGAGAAGTGCTGTGAGAACAGAGTTGTTTGTTACATCTGCGGCTTCGATTTCTTCTTCATCTTCCTCTTCAGCTGCTGTGCCCATGAGACCTGATAAGAGTCCGAGAGCATTGTTGCTGCTGTTGTTTGATCCTGAAAGGGATGATGCGAGAAGAGGAAGTGCTGCGGAAAGGATAGCGCTTGTGTCCTTTGTTGAAACTCCTGCGTATCTTGCGACTTCTTCAGCCATATCAGATGAAACTTCCGTATTTTCAGTCTTTGTAAAAGCTACGGTTTCGAGTTTTGTTGTATCCATAAATAGTCCTCCTATATTAAAAACAATTCTCCACATCTATATTACCATATTTATTATTAAGAAAAAATAAAATTTTATATTAAAAAAATCCTCGAAATATGTTACTCTATAGAGTAGATTAATGTAGATTAGTACATCTTGATATAGGAGGTAACACGCATGTCAGATGAAGAAAAATATGTAACTACAGAAGAAGAATATTTAAAGGACGTAGAGCTCTCCGACAGTGAGAATGCACTTGTAACAACTTATGCAAATGCAATCGATCTTACGGATACAAGCACAATCCTTACCTACGGTGCAGAAGCACAGAAAAAGATTGCGGCTTTTTCTGACACAGCACTCGAAGGCGTCAAGACAAAGGACCTTGGCGGAGTAAGCAACCTCATCACAGGCCTTGTAACAGAACTCAAGGGATTTGATGTTGCTGAAGAGAAGAAGGGATTCCTTTCCTTCCTTAAGAAAAAGAGCAACAAGATCACAGAACTCACAGCAAAATTTGACACAGCAGAAAACAATGTAAACAAGGTTGTATCCGCTCTTGAAGCACATCAGGATACTCTTACAAAAGACGTTGTAATGCTCGATGAAATGTATGCAGCAAACCTTGACTACTTCAAGGATCTGAGCATGTATGTAATCGCAGGAAAGAAAAAGCTTCAGGAAGAAAGAGAGACAACTCTTGTAGAACTCCAGAAGAAGGCAGAAGAGACAGGTCTTGCAGAAGACGCACAAAGAGCTTCCGACTTTGCATCAATGTGCGAAAGATTTGAGAAAAGACTTGCAGATCTTGAAATCACCAGAACAATCAGTGTACAGATGGCTCCTCAGATCAGACTCATCCAGAACAGTGATAACCTGATGATCGAAAAGATCCAGACAACCATCAATAATACAATTCCTCTTTGGAAGAACCAGATGGTACTCGCTCTTGGACTTGCTCATTCCGAGCAGGCTGTAGCAGCACAGAGTGCTGTAACAGAAGCAACAAACGACCTTCTTAAGAAGAACGCAGAGACACTTCATACAGGTGCAGTTGAAATCGCAAAGGAAAGCGAAAGAGCAATTGTTGATCTTGAGACAGTAAGATTTACCAATGAACAGCTCATGGCGACTCTTGATGAAGTTCTCGCAATTCAGGAAGAAGGACATGCAAAGAGAGTTGAAGCAGAAGCTGCTCTTGCAAAGATCGAAAACGAACTCAGAGAAAAGCTTCTCTCTATGACAAAGACCGGACAGAATTCAGGTCTTGTAGAAGAAGTAAAGGCTGAATAAGGAGAAACTAAATGAGACAAAGAAGAGGAGGTCTTGGGCTTGTCCTGGGCCTTGTAGTTGGTTTTTGGCTTCTCAAAAACCTTATTCCCGCACTTGCCGGACTCTTCGGACTTCTGGTTTGGGCAGCGCTCATAGCCTTCGCAGTTCTTGTAGTCGCAGTTATTATCTCAGGACTTAAGTCAGGAGAAAAAGAGGCAGAGAAACCTGCTGAAGGAGAAAAGAAGGCTCTTACCTTTGATCAGAAAAAAGCCATCGATGATACGAAATCCATTCTTAACAAGATAAGGATCAACTCCGTAAGAATCAATGACCCGAAGATCAGGAATGACTTCACGGAAGTATGCGCAGCATCCGAAAAGATACTTAATTATCTCAAAGATGACCCCACAGATTTCCAGACGGGAAGAAGAGTTGTCAACTACTATACATCCAGCGTAGCTGAAATCGAAAGCAAGTTCATAAAGCTTCAGGACAGCGGTACAGATATCGGTGATACTCCTGAAAAGCTCAAAGCAAATCTCGAAGAGATAAAAGCAGCTTTAACAAAGCTTTATGATAATCTGTTCGATGACGACAAACTGGATCTTACAGTAGAGATGAAGGCCCTTTCCATAGCTCTTAAGAGAGACGGTCTTGTCGATGACAGCTTCGCAAAGATTGCAGAAGACTTTACCATCGGAAAGGCTACTGCAGACGAGATGCTTGCCGAAGCTGAAATAATCGAAGATGTAGACCATGTAGCTGAAGCTGCAACTGAGGTTGCAGAGGAAACAGTCAAAGCCGTTGAAAGCGGCATGGCTGAAGCAGGCGAAATTGCTGAAGAGTTAAGACAAACATCCGAATAGGATAAAAGGAAACAGTCCGCTCCGAATTTTCGGAGCGGATTTTTTTATTAAAGACTATTTTTGTGATTATGTTTATTCAGCTCTTTGAGCATGGCCATGATTATGTCTCTTCCGCTCTCAGTGGTCTCTCTGAAGCCTTCCATAACTTTTTGTTCTCCATCATTCAAATCATATCTGCACACCTCTTCATATTTTCTTTCTATGGAAGTGTTGCCCACAAGAAAATCAACGGATGTGTTAAAAAATCTCGCAATGCGGACCAGTGTGGCAATATCCGGCTCTGTTGTGTGGTTTTCGTACTTGTTTACAGTTTGCTGCGTGACTCCCAAGCCTTTTGCCAGCTGTGATTGGGATAATCCATTCTTTTCTCTCAGATACCTTAGATTTACAATCATGATTAAAACTACCTCCTAGGTTAATGTTAACAACCGGGAGGCGTTTTTTAAAACTCTATTCGGGATTATATTTTAACAACTGTCTGTTGTTAAATTAAAGAAATAACGTACGCTTTCCCGGTCTTCACAAATATTTGACAAATCCCGAGCAATATTAAGTATAATAGGGAAAAGACAGCTAAATGGAGAGACAGAGAATGAATATAGACAGAGTAATAGGGGAAATGAAGAAGGCCGTTTACGGCAAGGATGATGTTCTTGAAAAGATACTCATGTGCATCATGGCAGAGGGTCATGTAATACTGGAAGATAAGCCGGGAGTAGGAAAGACAACTATCGCAAAGACAGTTTCAAGAGTTCTTGGCCTTGAATCAAAGAGAATACAGTTTACGAGCGATGTAATGCCTTCAGATGTTACGGGATATATTACATATAATAAGAACAAGGGGGAGAATGAATTTGTTCCCGGTCCCATATTTGATACAAATATTCTTCTTGCAGATGAAATAAACAGAGCAAGTTCAAAATGCCAGGCAGCACTCCTTGAAGTAATGCAGGAAAGGCAGGCGACAATCAGCTCCATCACCAAGAAGGTTGAAGACCCCTTTGTAGTCATAGCTACCATGAACCCATATATCTCATCTCTTTACGGCGTAAGCGTTCTGCCTCAATCAGAACTTGACAGATTTTCAATGGCCCTTTCAGTCGGATATCCCGAGAGAAAGGATGAACTTGATCTCCTTGCTTCAAGGGATAAGGGAGATCCCGTTGAAACTCTGAATACTATTACCAATAAAGAAGAAATCCTGGAATGCAGGAAGGAAATAGATGATGTCTATGTAGATCTTGCAATCTATCAATACGTATATGATCTTGCATCCGCAACAAGAAAGCATCCCGAAATAGAGGTTGGTGTTTCTCCGAGAGGGGAGCTTGTCCTTCTTCGCATGGCTAAGGCCAGTGCATATTTTAGAGGAAGAGATTATGTCACTCCGGAAGATATTAAGGCTGTATTTAAGGATGTATGCGTTCACCGAATCAGCATGAAGGAACAGGAAATGACCGTAATCTCCGAAAGGCGCATTAAGATCCTTGACAGGATACTTGCGGATACTCCCGAACCTCCTCTTCTTAGATCAAGATAATGTCTCATGACTCTTGTCTTTCTTTTAATTCTATTATTTGCTCTTAAATTCAATTATCAGGTCGCCTATCTTGATTACCTGATAGGTTTTGTATTGCTCATATCCATTGTTTCATTTGGACTGTGTCTTTACATTAAGAAGGCTTTGGTTCTAGAGCTCGAGGCAGATGACAGATGGTATAAGGAAGGGGAAAGCATAAAGCTTAAGATGATGATCGATGCTCCTTCTTTTCATACGGAGATCGTTCCCGTGGTTGAACTTAAAAATCTTCAGACAGGAGAAATCTTAAAGGAAGGAAGTCCCTGCGAGGATTCAGGGAGCCATTACGAATTTAATGATTTAAAGCCTGGCACTCAAAGGCTTTCTGTTGAGAAAGTAGTCATTTCCGGACTTTTTGGACTTCTTAAGCTTTCTAAAAAGGTGGGATATGAAAAAGTGTTCAATGTATATCCCAAAAAAGAACCGGTCAATTACCGCTATGTAAGGAAGAACTTTATTCCCGGTGAAGGAGAGGTCCTCAATGCCAAGGGAGATGACTATACCGAAATATTTGAAGTAAGACCCCTTCAGGAAGGTGACGATCTTAAGCATGTCCACAGGGCTTTATCGGCAAAATACGATGAATATATAGTTAAGGTAGGATCTGACTCAAGAAAGTCATATTACACCTTTTATTTAAACGAAGGCGAAAACTTTGAAGTTATGGTCAATTTCCTCGGGCAGCTCGAAGAGCTGAGGGAAAAGACCGTAAAAGACGAAGGAGCTTTCATTACTGCTGTATATAAAGGGACGGAGAGAGAACTGGTTTTTGATTCCCAGGTCTACGCTCTCATAGATGATGTATACAAGGATTATATTCCTGATGATATATAGATAATGGATTTTGACAAAGTTTTAAAAAAGCTGTCTTCAGCTGTCATATACGGACTTAGCCTTGTTCTCATCTTTACCATTTATTTTGAGATGAGGGATTTTATTCCTGCACTGGGAGCTGCAGGGAATTTGTATGCTCTTATTTTGCCTGCGCTTTTAAGCACTTTGGCATTTGTATTTGCCCTTTTAAAGGGAAAGAACCTTCCTCTTAAGCTTGTCTCCTTAGCTGCAATGTTCTTTTGCAATGTCTTTTGCTACGGCGGCGCCTCAGCCCAGGTAGGCCTTATTATCGTCATAGTTCTTGATGCCGCTCTTTCCCATATACGCCTTAACCAATTTTCAAATATAGCCGTAGTAGTTATTGCTTTTCTTCTTTGCGGAGCTCTTGCTTCTTTTACAGCACCTTTTATAGGGAGAATCAAGACTCCTAAAATGGTCACTGATTTTCAGGAAAGCTGGTTTTCAATAATTGAAGATGAGAGCAATCCCGAGCCTGTAAAAGAGGATGACAGCAATGAAGAGCCGGTCGTGATTGAAGTGGGAAGGCTCATGGGTAATGTTATTACCAATGAGATGTTTGATCCTACGGACCCTACAATGACCATGGCAATAACATCGACCTATCCCCTTGATAAAATGATGGTTTTTGCATGCTATGACTATAATCCGGCGGAGACCAAATTTGAATTTGCATCACCGGATATTCTGGAAGAAGACAGTTCCGACAGCTTTTTTGATAAAGCAAAAAATGGAGAATCACTTCCGTATATCATAGAGATTGAGGACAACAGTATCTACA
>CAZALQ010000090.1:888-6837 GCA_964485605.1 uncultured Oscillospiraceae bacterium | reverse complement strand
ACTGAAATCATATTTTAAGAATCTGTTTTCAGGTGCAAACAGCCTTGTATATGAAAAATCTACAAGCGAAACAGTAAATCAAGGAATGGCTACTACAGCTGTCCTTTGCTATATTCGAGAAAATACTGCATATTTTGTAAATGTCGGTGACAGCAGGGCATACCTCATAAGAGACGGCAGATATTATCAGATCACGGAAGATCATTCCTTTGTACAGACCATGGTAAGAGAAGGCCATCTGAGCAAGGAAGAAGCTGCTTTAAGAACAGACAAGAATATGATCACAAGAGCTATAGGCGGAGATATTGAAGTTCATCCTGATTTCTTTACTCTCGACCTTTTCCCAAAAGATACAATCATTCTTTGCACCGACGGACTTCACGGTGAGGTATCCGATGATGCTATGGCTGCTATGGCTACGGCTGCAGATTCCATGCATGACCTTGCAAAGGGCCTTGTAGACAGGGCTAATGAAGCAGGCGGCAAGGATAACATTTCAGTAGTTTGTATCAGGATTCAGTAGGAGGATTTCATGGCTAGCAGAATTCTCGCAGGCAGATATGAGTTACTGGAAAAAATAGGTGAGGGCGGAATGGCCGTTGTATTTAAGGCCAAAGACCGCACCCTCGGCCGTTTTGTTGCGCTTAAAATACTTCGCCCTGAATATACTCAGGATGAAGCTTTCATAGAGAGCTTCTTAAGAGAGTCTCAGCTTGTTGCCGGTATTGTAGACCCTAACATCGTTCAGGTTTACGATGTAGGACAGGAAGGCAATATTCATTACATAGTAATGGAACTTGTGGAAGGTGAGACCCTTTCCGAGATCATCAAAAGAGAAGGGAAACTTGATTCACATACAGTAGTTTCATATGGAAGGCAGATTGCATCCGCTCTTAAAACGGCTCATGAGAACCACCTAATACACAGGGATATTAAACCCCATAATATTATGGTCACCAATGACGGCGTGGCTAAACTTACTGACTTTGGAATTGCAAAAAGAGTAAATCCGGATCTTAACAACCCTGAAGATGAGCAGGAAGCCGTAATGGGCTCCATACACTATTTCTCTCCTGAACAGGCAAGGGGAATAGCTGTAGATGAAAGAACAGATATATACAGTCTTGGCATCGTAATGTATGAGATGGTTACAGGCAGAGTGCCTTTTGACGGTGAAAATGCTGTTGAAGTTGCTGTAAAACACATGAATGAGCCCATTATTCCTCCGTCACAATTTGCATACGATATGCCCCAGGACCTTGAGGATATCATATTAAAGGCAACTGCTAAAAATGCTGATAACAGATTTTCATCAGCTGATGATATGATAGTTGCTCTGAGCCTTGTTAAGTATTCAAAGCTTGTTAAATATGAGCCTGTCGTAAAATCCATTGACGGTGAAGATGAAGTATCAAACGAACCTGCAGTCAGAGAAAGGAACATGCAGCCAAAGAAAAAGGAGAGAAGCCGTGCCTTTACTGCTGTTGTAATCATTGCATTGATACCGACTGTTTGGGGATTATTTGATTTTGCAGTTGACGCCATCAGACATGCGGGAAAAACAGTAACGGTTCCGTCTCTCTTTGAAAAGAATTATACGGAAGCTGAAGAGCTGCTTAAATCTATCGATCTTGTCATATCCATAGATTCTGAACTTGTAAATGACAACTATGAAGAAGGTACTATTTTAAGTCAGTCACCTTCGGCAGATGCTGTTGTAAAGCCGGGTTCTACAGTTAAGGTAAATGTCTCAAAGAAAAATCCCGGTACTAATGTTCCCGAACTTCGAAATATGGACCTCGATGAAGCGAAATCCAAAATAACTAATTACGGGCTTTCCGTAGGCACTGTAACAGAAGCCTTCAGTGATACAGTGCTTAGCGGCAAAGTCGTTTCATCAAGTCCTGTTGCAGGTACAACTTTAAAGAGGGGCAGCAGTGTCAACTTAGTTGTATCAAAGGGACCGAAGGATACAAAGGGTGATGAATTCACCGTTAATGTCATCGGCAGCACTCTTGAAGAAGCGGCCGGTTTGATTACAGCCAAGGGCTGTTCATATACCGTCGTTTACAGAGAGGATTACAGCTCCGGAATAAACAGAGGCTGCGTAATGTCACAATCTCCTTCAGAAACAGAGCTTGTTTCCGAAGGTACGGAGTTTACACTTACAGTTCGCTCAACTATCGATGAGGGTGAAAAGTCAGTTAAGCTGAGCATTGACGTTTCCAAACTTTTAGAAGGCACTCATACAATAGCCATAATTGTAAGAGACAATTATGACAATAAAGACGGAGTAACACAGTGGCCTCAGGAAAATTTTGATAAGACCAAAGACATGAAATCCATCGAGTATACAATTCACGGGCAGGGTATGGGATCGGCTGTAGTTGTTTTAGACAGTACTACTATCAGCTATACAGTTGATTTCGATAACGGAACAGCGAGTGTAAAGAACTGATGACCGGAAGACTTATAAAAGGAATAGCCGGTTTCTATTATGTATACTCAGACGGCAAAATCTATGAATGCAAGGCAAGGGGAAAATTCAGAATTAAGGGACAAACACCTCTTGTCGGTGATTTAGTTGAGCTTTCTCTTGATACAGCGTCAAGTGCCTCATCCCCCGAAATGCTTGCGGGAAGAGTTGACAAAATACTCCCAAGGCTCAATGAGTATGACAGACCCCCAATAGCAAATGTTGAAGTATGCATCATCGTTGCTGCTGCAAAAGATCCTGAGCCCTTAAGTTATATAATTGACAGAATGGCAGTTGCAGCTGAGATGAAGAATTCTGATATTGTCATATGCATAAACAAAGAAGATCTTGCAGATGCACAAAGAATAGCGGGTATCTATTCCGGCATATATCCTGTTTACTGTGTTTCGGCCAAGACAGGAGAGGGGATTGACCTTCTGAAGAATGCTATTAATGGAAAACAGGCAGCACTTGCAGGGCCATCCGGAGTTGGTAAGTCAAGCCTTACGAATGCGCTTCTTGGGGAGAATGCAGAGGTAGGCGAAATATCAAAAAAGACCTTAAGAGGGAAAAATACAACCAGGCATTCAGAGTTATTTATATCAGGAGACATATTTTTATTTGACACTCCGGGATTTACTTCCTTTGATACACCTGAACTTGATGAGTATGACCTTTCTTCATACTTCCCTGAATTTAAGGAATACCTGGGGAAATGCAGATTTGATGATTGCATGCATATAAACGAGCCCGAATGCGCTGTAAAAGATGCTCTTGAAATGGGAAAGATCAATAAGAGCAGATATGATTCATATAAAGCTATGTATAACGAAATGAAAGGACGGAGAAAGTATTAATGGCAAAACTTGCACCTTCCATTTTATCAGCAGATTTTTCAAACCTTGCTGAATCGGTAAAGAAAATTGAAGAGGGCGGAGCAGCATATGTTCACATGGATGTAATGGACGGACACTTTGTTCCCAATATTACATTCGGAGGTCCTGTTGTTAAGAGTTTAGTTGGTAAGACAAAATTGCCCTTCGATGTTCATCTCATGATCGAACATCCGGAACTCAGGATTCCCGATTTCGTAACTCCTCAAACAGAATACATAGTAGTCCATCAAGAGGCCTGCACCCACCTTGACAGGGTAATTCACCAAATCAAGGAACTGGGATGCAAAGCAGGGGTTGCTCTTAATCCTGCAACACCTGTTTCTTCTCTTGAATGCATACTCGGAGAGCTTGATCTCGTTCTTGTAATGAGCGTAAATCCGGGATTCGGAGGACAAAAATTTATTCCTTATACCACATTAAAGGTTTGCGAACTCGATGAGATCAGAAATGAAGAAGACCTTAACTTCTTAATAGAAGTAGACGGCGGAGTTACATTAAATAATGCTGAAATGCTTGTTGAATCGGGCGCAGATGTACTGGTTGCCGGTTCAGCTGTCTTCGGGGCTGATGATGTAGTCTCAAGATGTAAAGAGTTTAATGAAATAATAAAATAAGGCAAAAAGAAAAACCCGGGAGACACATCCGGGTTTTAAAATGCGCATTTAACTTATACGCTGTGGGGACGGGTGAGATTACTCAGCTTTTGCCCTGTTGTAGGCGAGTGTCATTCTGGAAACCTTACGAGAAGCTGTGTTCTTGTGAATAGTTCCCTTAGCTGCTGCCTGCATAAACTTCTTCTCTGCGAGACCAAGCTTTTCCTTAGTAAGATCAAAATTCTCTGCAGCGAGTGCTGAATAGAAATTCTTGACTATGCCCTTAAGGCTGCTCTTAACACGTCTGTTATAGACGGTCTTATTGTTGATGACACTGATTCTTTTCTTTGCTGATTTGATATTCGCCATTGTTAATTCACCCCACTTTCGTCAAATATCATGCGTTAGAATAGTACTACCTATATGATTTTTTTGCAAGCATTAAATTATTTACCTGCAAGTTTATCGGCTATTTTGTCAATTATATCTTCGGCACTGGTGACAGTGTATTCAAAATCGGGAACAACAGAAGGTAAAAGATCTTCAGAAATAAAGCCTTCAGACAAAACATCAATAGTACATTGCTCAAGCTTATCTCCAAAAGCCATGAGATCAAAGTTTTTATCTAATTCTCCTCTGCGTCTTAAAGCTCCGGCCCATGCAAAAATCGTAGCGGTTGGGTTCGTTGCCGGCTTTTCGCCCTTTAAATATCTGTAATAATGATCAGTAACGGTTCCATGGGCAGCTTCATATTCATATTTTCCTTCAGGGCTCACTAGGACAGAAGTCATCATTGCAATTGAGCCGAATGCTGCTGAAACAAGATCGCTGAGCACATCTCCGTCATAGTTCTTTAAAGCTAAAACATATCCGCCGTCAGATGTCATGAGGGCAGCTGCTGCGCTGTCTATGAGGGTATAGCCGTAGCGAATCCCTTCATTTTCAAATTTCTGTTTCCAATTCTTTTCGTATTCGTTATTGAAAATATCTATGAATTCCTGATCGTACTGCTTAAGGATGGTATCCTTTGCTGCAAACTTTATGCTCTGTTTTGTATCCCAGGCATACATGAAACATGCTTTTGCAAAATTTGCTATGCTTTCGCTTGTATTATGCTGCCCGAGGAAAACTGCAGGACCATTGGTTCTGCTAACAAATTTTTCATGCTGAGTTCCTCTTTCAGATGTGAATACAAGTTTGCATTCTCCGGCTTCTTCAGATTTAAAATCTGCTGCTGCATAGATATCACCGTAGGCATGCCTTGCAATTGTTATAGGCTTTGTCCATTTGCTTACAGCAGGTCTAAGAAAGGGGACGCAAATAGGTGCTCTGAATACTGTGCCGCCCATTATGCTCCTGATTGTTCCGTTGGGAGATCTCCACATTTTTTTAAGCTGGGGATATTCTTCCATTCTTTGTTTGTTTGGCGTGATAGTGGCGCATTTTACAGCGACTCCGTATTTATTTGCGGCGTTGGCAGCATCTATTGTTACCTGATCATCAGTATCGTTTCTGCTTAAAAGGCCTAAATCGTAATATTCTGTCTTAAGGTCAACAAAGGGGATAATTAGCTTTTCCTTTATCATTCCCCAGAGGATACGGGTCATTTCATCTCCATCCATTTCTACGATGGGAGTCGTCATTTTAATCTTATCCATAATGTGTTCCTTTTTATCTGCCAAAACCGGCTGCATAGTAGTTCATAAGACAGCCTTCCGTAAGTATTAATTTTTCTTCTTCAGAGAGTCCCTTGCAGTACAGTGTTATTTCTCTTTGTATAAAGAGCCAATCGCCTTCTTTAAAATCAAAAGCTTCATCAGGATCCATCGTAAAGGGAACAATGCCCCAGTTTATGCAGTTGGATCTGTATCTCTTAGTTGCGTATTCGTAGCATATATTTGCAAAACCGCCAAGGACCTTTTGGCAGGATGCCGCCTGTTCTCTGGCGGAACCGTCTCCCGGTCTTCTTGAGACTACACAGCTA
>CAZALQ010000090.1:0-878 GCA_964485605.1 uncultured Oscillospiraceae bacterium | reverse complement strand
TATAGATAGATCTGATATATCTTTAATCAAATCTGTAAGTTCTGAATATGAGGTATCTTTGTCACTGTCTTGCGCAAGCTCTTTTTTTATATTCGAAGCAAGATCTTTGATCGTCATATTGCCTTCGGATCTCAATTCTTCCAATTTTCTGATCTTCTTGCTTGCCTTCACATAGGAAGGAACACGCCTTGAAAGGGCAAAATCGCTTAATTTAACGGGATTTGACCTATAGCTGGATGTTTCTCCCGATGGAATCAGTTCGTCCGTTGTAGTGACTGGATCGTCAATCACTGCGCAGAAATTAAGCAGAAGGTTATTATTCAATTTAGGCATTTTAGGCCAGTCGGTAATATTTGGACCAAGCCTTAATTCCGTATCAGGTTTCGGATTATTGAATCCAAAGTAACAGCGCTTATCGTAAATGCTTCCGTCATAAGAATAGGGGTGCTGCTTTTCTTCATAGGGGATATCACTTGCAGCAGTTATTACACCTCCGTTCAATGCAGTTGCAGCAATCGATCTTGCATCCATCAACGCCACTGCAGCTATTTGTCCGTCAGAGGGTTTTGATCCTTCTCTGTTTGGGAAATTTCTTGTTGCATGCCTTATGGAAAGGGTATTGTTTGCCGGCGTATCGCCTGCACCAAAGCATGGACCGCAGAAACACGGTTTTATTACTGCGCCTGCTTCTGCTAATTTTGCAAGGGTACCATCCTTAAGGAGTGCAAGGTTTATGGGAGCAGACGATGGGTAGACAGAAAGATCAAAATATCCGTTGCCGACTGAGCCGCCTTCAAGAATATCCGATGCGATGGCTATATTTTCATACATTCCGCCGGAGCAGCCTACAATAACTCCCTGGTCGCATATTACTTTGC
>CAZALQ010000089.1:0-6877 GCA_964485605.1 uncultured Oscillospiraceae bacterium | reverse complement strand
CCTGGTCACATGGCTGTTCGGAAGGATAACTGCCTTCTTCAAAGGCAGCAAAGCCTTTTTTTATGCATTGGAAAAGCTTAAAGAGTGGCTCTTTAAGGGCCTTGAGATCTTTATGTACACAACGCCTTTTGCTGTATTTTCACTGATGGCAGTGACTGCATCCAAATATGGATTTGAACTTCTTAAGGCAGGTTTTCGCTACATAGGGGCTGCATATCTTTGTTCCTTGGCAGTCGTGATCGTCGTCATGATTCTTCCTGTATGGCTCTTTGCAGGAATCAGTCCCAAAGAGTATATAAAAAGGGTCAGTAAAATCTGGGTCTTGACATTCACTACCTGCAGCAGCGCGGCGACGCTTCCGTACACTGTCAAGCTTTGCAAAGAAGAATTCAAAATTCCTGAAAAGATCACTGATGTGGTTGTTCCCTTAGGCTGCACCATTCATATGTGCGGAGGCGCAGTATCCTTTGCGCTGCTGGGCCTGTTTTGCGCTAAGCTTTACGGCATTGAAATAGGCATTGGATCATGGCTTTTTATGGCCCTTGCTGCAATGCTTATCAATATGGCAGCACCGGGAATTCCCGGTGGCGGCATAGTGATTGGAGCAAGCTATCTGTCAATGATGGGAATCCCTCTTGGATTCATGGGATTTTACAGCGGAATATACAAATTCCTCGATATGGTTTATACGACTTTAAATGTTACGGGAGACATATCTGCTAATATCCTTATACAGGCTCTTTCGTTTAAAAAAAGAGGGTAACAAAATCCCCTTAATGCTTAGAATTTAGGCTTTTGCGCCTTTACTTATTATCTTTTTAAGCATATAATCAGCGTTAACTAAATTGGAAAGGAGCAGAAATCATGAAACTCATAATTCCGGATAATTACAAAGCAAAACTGGATTCATATGATACTCAAAAAGCTATCAGCAAGATTCATCAGATTTTTGAAGAAAATCTTTGCGGGCAGCTTAATTTGAGCCGCGTTTCCGCCCCTTTGTTTTTGGAGGCTTCAACAGGTCTTAACGACGATTTAAGCGGAGTTGAAAGACCTGTCGATTTTGACATAAAGGAAGACGGCCGCCACTGCCAGGTGGTACAGTCTCTTGCAAAATGGAAGAGACAGGCCTTAAAGGACTATAACTTTTATGTCGGAAGAGGCCTATATACAGACATGAATGCCATAAGGAGGGACGAGGAGTTGGACAATGTCCACTCCATATATGTCGACCAGTGGGACTGGGAAAAGGTCATAAATGAAGAGGACAGAAATATAGATTATCTTAAGGAAACTGTAAAAAAGATAGTCTATGCCATCTGCGATACAGAGCTTGAACTAAGAAAACATTATCCTGCCCTTTATGACCTGTCATATAAAGACAGAAATGTAGCCTTTATAGATTCCCAGGACCTTGAGGACATGTACCCCGGGCTTGACTCAAAGGAAAGAGAAAATGCCTTTGTAAAAGAGCATCACACGGCCTTCATCATGAAAATAGGAGGGGCTTTAAAAAGCGGAAAGCCCCATGACGGAAGAGCTCCTGACTATGATGATTGGGATCTTAACGGAGACCTTTTGTTCTGGAATGAAGTCCTTGGAGAAGCCCTTGAAATATCCAGCATGGGCATTAGGGTAAGCCCGGAAAGCCTTGACAGACAGCTTACCATCTCGGGACAGGATCAAAGAAGAAACCTTCCCTTCCATAAGGCACTTTTAAACGGAGAGCTGCCTTATACCATAGGCGGAGGAATCGGACAGAGCAGACTTTGCATGCTTCTTATGGGTAATGCCCATATAGGAGAGGTTCAGTCAGCTGTCTGGGATGAGGAGACACGAAAGCGCTGCAAGGATGCAGGCATATTAATTCTATAGATCAGTAAATATATCAGGAGAAAAAAGATGGACAGAAATCTGCCTAAAAACTACAGTCCTAAAGATTTCGAGGACAGAATATATAAAGAATGGGAAGAATCCGGAAGTTTCAGACCGGAAAAGAAGGGCGGTAAGGAACACTTTACCATAGTAATGCCGCCTCCCAATATTACCGGCCAGCTTCACATGGGACATGCCATGGATGCATCTCTTCAGGATGTACTCATCCGTTTCAAGAGGATGCAGGGCTTTAATACATTGTGGCTTCCCGGAACAGATCATGCCTCCATTGCCACTGAGGTAAAGGTCGTAGAAAAGATAAAGAAGGAAGAGGGCAAGACCAAAGAGGAACTCGGAAGAGAAGAATTCCTTAAAAGAGCTTGGGCATGGAAGGAAGAATACGGAAACCGTATTACCATGCAGCAGCGCAAGATGGGTGCAAGCTGCGACTGGAGCCGCGAGCGCTTTACCATGGATGAGGGATGCAGCAATGCTGTAAAAGAGCATTTCGTAAACCTCTATGAAAAAGGTCTCATTTACAAAGGAGCAAGGCTCATCAACTGGTGTCCTGTATGCAAATCAGCTCTTTCAGATATAGAAGTCGAGCATGAGGATGTAAAGGGAAAGTATTACTATTTCCGTTATCCCGGCGAAGACGGCTCTGAAGGTATAGTTGTTGCAACTTCCAGACCTGAAACCATGTTCGGAGATGTTGCTGTTGCAGTTAATCCTGAAGATGAAAGATATAAAGACATGGTTGGCAAGAACGTGGTCCTTCCTCTTGTAGGAAGGGTAATGCCCGTTGTTGCAGATCCATATCCTGACATGACAAAGGGTACTGGAGCTGTTAAGATCACTCCCAATGCCGATCCTAATGACTTTGAAGTCGGACAAAGACAGGGCCTTGGCATGATCGAGTTTATGGACGAAGCAGGACGCATGCTCGATGTAGCAGGCAAATATGCCGGTATGGACAGATATGAATGCAGAAAAGCATGGGTTTCAGACCTTGAAGCTGCAGGATATCTTGTAAAGACTGAGGATATGGTTATCCCGACAGGCACCTGCTATCGCTGCCATAATGCAGTTGAGCCGAGAATTTCCGAACAGTGGTTCGTTAAAATGGAGCCTCTTGCAAAACCTGCTATAGAAGCAGTGAGAAAGGGCGAAACACAGTTTGTTCCTGACAGATACGATAAAATCTACTATCACTGGATGGAGGATATAAAGGACTGGTGCATAAGCCGCCAGCTCTGGTGGGGACACAGGATCCCTGCGTATTACTGCGACGAATGCGGCGAAATGGTCGTAGCAAAGGAAATGCCTTCCGTATGTCCAAAGTGCGGATGCACTCACTTTAAGCAGGATGACGATGTACTTGATACATGGTTCTCATCTGCTCTTTGGCCTTTCAGCACTCTGGGCTGGCCGGAAAAAACAGAAGACTTAAAGGAATTCTATCCGACCAATGTTCTTGTAACAGGCTATGACATCATATTCTTCTGGGTAGCAAGAATGATATTCTCAGGTATTGAGTGCATGGGAGAAGTGCCCTTTAAGCATGTACTCATACATGGCCTTGTAAGGGACAGCCAGGGAAGAAAAATGTCCAAATCCCTCGGAAACGGCATAGATCCTCTTGAGGTAATAGATGTATACGGCGCTGATGCCCTTCGTTTCATGCTTTTGTCAGGCATTGCTCCGGGATCTGATATCCGCTACCAGGATGAAAAGGTACAGTCTGCAAGAAACTTTGGAAATAAACTCTGGAATGCATCAAGATTCGTTATCATGAATCTCTTTGATGAGGACGGAAACCTTCTGCCCATGGCAGATGAAAGCTCTGCAAACCTTAAGACAGAAGACCGCTGGATGATCCAGACCATAAGCGATGCAGTTAAGGACATAACCGCAAATATGGATAAGTTTGAACTTGCTCTTGCAGCAGGCAAAATATATGAACTTATCTGGAATAACTATTGCGACTGGTATATAGAATTTACAAAGGCAAGACTTTACGGAGAAAGCGAAGAAGACAAGGAAACAGCAAGGTTTGTACTTCTTGACAGCTTAAAGAAGCTTTTAAAACTCCTTCACCCATTTATGCCTTTCATAACAGAGGAGATTTGGGGTCATCTTCCAAAGAAAGATGGAGAAGAGGAGTTCATAATGCTCGAGGATTGGCCGAAGGCTATCGATGAGGATTACTCAGACGATGTTAGGACCATAGAGCTTGCGATGGATATGATCAAGGCCATCAGAAATATCCGTTCTGAAGTCGGCGTTCTTCCGGGCAAGAAGATAAAAGCCATAGTCGTTGCAGACGACGGATACAAGAATGCTGCAAGAAAGGGAGAATCCTATCTTGTAAGCCTTGCCGGTCTTGAAGCATTAAGCTATGCAGATGACAAGAGCAGTCTTCCTTCAGATGTAAAATCTGCAGCGCTCCCGGGAGTTGAGATCTATGTTCCTATGGACGAGCTTGTAGATTACAAGGAAGAATTCGCAAAACTGAGCAAAGAAAAGGAGCAGCTTGAAAAGAATGTTGCTTCTCAGGAAGGAAAACTTGCAAATGAGAAATTCGTTTCAAGGGCTCCTGCAAATGTTGTTCAGGCAGAAAGAGATAAGCTTGCAAATTACAAGGATATGCTTGAAAAGACCATTGCAAGATTATCAGAAGTAGAAAAGAAACTTTAAAAAGGAAAGGGGTGGGCTTTTTAGTCCACCCCTAAAACAATTAATGGAAGACAGACATGATTTGACTCAAGGACCGGTATGGGGAAAGCTCTTCAGTTTCTTTATTCCTATTGCGGTCGGAGCTATTGTTCAGCAGTTATATAACACGGTAGATGCACTCATCGTAGGAAGGTATTGCGGCACTGAAAGTTTTGCTGCGATTTCCGGAAGCGTTACTCATATTTTGAGCTTGATGGTTGGCTCCTTTATCGCGCTGACAGGAGGTGCATCCGTATATATTGCGCAGCTTTACGGCGTTAAGGACAGCGAAAAAATAAAAAAAGCTGTTCATACGTCCATGGGCATTTGCGCAATTCTTGGAATTGTTATTTCATTCCTTGGTGTCATATTTGCAAGGGAACTTTTAGTATTTATGAAAACTCCCGAAAACACCTTGGATGATGCGGAGCTTTACCTAAAGTTTTGCTTTGGCGCGGCTTTTGCAGTCATGCTTTATAACATGGGCGCCGGTATCATACGTGCATCGGGAGATTCGACAAGGCCTTTTATTTACCTTTGCACCTGCTGCCTTACAAACATCGTTCTTGACTACGTACTTGTAAAGATCTTCAGAATGGGTGTTTTCGGTGCTGCCGCTGCAACAGCATTTTCCCAATTTGTCAGCTTTATATTAGTACTCATACAGCTCCTTGCTGCAAAGAAGGAATATAGGTTGATGCTGTCGCCAAAGAACTTCAGTTTTACCGCAGTTAAGGCAACAGCCAAATACGGGCTTCCTTCAGCACTCCAGCAGGTTGTATACGGCATAACCAATGTTGTTATACAGGTTGGAATCAACAGCCTCGGAACCGCAGTTGTTGCGGCATGGGCACTGACCGGAAAAGTGGACGGTATTTACTGGGCAATAGTAAATGCGGGCGGAGTTGCAGTAATGAACTTTGTCGGACAAAACTATGGGGCAGGTAAGCTAGACAGGGTAAAAGAGGCTTCAGGCAAGGGACTTAGAAACTTCATGATTTTTACCATAAGCATATGCGTACTTCTCATAGCCTTTGCACGAAACCTTTTCCCGTTCTTCCTTGATAATGAGGAAGTTTGCGATCTTGCATATGAAATAATGCTGTTCTTTGTCGTTCCGTATTTCCTTTGGACTATCATAGAAATAATGAGCGGCGTTCTTAAGGGCTGCGGAGATGTTATCGTGCCTGCTGTTATCTCCCTGGTTGGAGTTGCCGGCGTCAGACTCATTTGGGTAAAGACAGTTTTTGCAAGCAATCCGAATGCTTACACCCTTGCTCTTGCTTACGGAGTTTCATGGCTCGCTACAGCAGTCGCACTGCTGATAAGGTACAAGAGCGGCGGATGGAAGAAAAGAAGGGAGCTTTAAATGGATCAAAGCATAGAAGAAGTTGAAAGAATAATAGGATATACCTTTAAAGATAAGAAAATACTGCTTACGGGGCTTACCCACAGTTCCTACGCAAACGATTATCTTGGAAGTTCTACAAAGAGCAATGAAAGACTTGAATTCCTCGGTGATGCCATTCTCGATATGGTCGTGGGAGCAGAACTTTTTAAGCGCTTTCCTGAAAAGCAGGAAGGTTTTCTTTCAAAACTCAGGGCTGAGATCGTATGCACGGAAGCCCTCGCACATGTAGCTCTTTACTATAAGCTGAATGACTATATGCTTCTTGGAAAGGGTGAAGAGGCAAAGGGCGGAAGGACCCGCCATTCAATAATTTCGGATCTTGTTGAGGCTTTGATCGCTGCAGTTTATGTGGACGGAGGCATTGAAAACGCCATTAATACAGTCCATAAACTCATGGACTATACCATCGAAAAAGGCTGCGAAAATCGTCTGCCCTTTGATTATAAAAGTAAGCTGCAGGAGGAGTGCCAGAAAAACGGCGGCAGCGCTCCAAACTATGTAATTGTAAACGAAGAAGGGCCCGACCACGATAAGACTTTTACTGCAGGAGTTTTCCTAAAAGGAAAGGAAATTGCCAGGGGAAAGGGCAAAACAAAAAAGGAAGCTGAGGCAAATGCAGCCAGGGAAGCTTTGAAGATGTTTTCTTAATATGACTATAGGAACCGACATCACATTTCTTGTGTGATGCCGGTTTTTTATCTTCGCAAATTCTTCTTTTTTATTCACTTTACATCTCTATTATGTTAGAATATCTTGTTATATTATGAACGCGATTTTGGCATGCAAATTATTACGTGCCTTGGAGGATAGATGTTTTTCAAAAGACTGGAACTTAACGGATTTAAATCCTTTGCAGATCCTGTAACCATAGAGTTT
>CAZALQ010000088.1:6200-6893 GCA_964485605.1 uncultured Oscillospiraceae bacterium | reverse complement strand
ATTAAAATGAACATGTTCATATGAACATGTTCATTTTAATATCTATACATCTGTTTTCTTATGAAAGGAGACGGAGTCTTGGCAAGAAAACTTTTAAACATAAAAGAAACCGCTATAGCTGCTGCTAGAAAGCTCCTGGAAGAACAAGGCATCGACGGAGTTACTATTAGAGGCGTGGCATCTATGTGTGGCATAGCAGTTGGCACTATGTATAACTATTTCCCATCTAAAGAATACCTGATAGGGTGCGTGGTACTGGAGGATTGGCAAAAGACCTATTCCGTAATGGATAAGCATTCAGAGGAGGGAAGTAATGTGCTGGAAAGCATAGGTCATATATATGAGGATATGCTTTTTTTTGCACAGACACACACTTATCTTTATTCTTTCCATAACTGGGATACAAACGGTAAATATACCCATTCAAGCAGGCATGAGGAGCTGTTAAGAGAAATGGGGATAGTAGTAGACAAGGCGCTTACAACCCACAGTTTAGAGCTGGAGAAAGGCATAACCCTTTTTATATGTGAGAGCATCATCAATTCTGCTGTAAAAAACTACATATTCGAAGAAGTCAGGCCTGCTTTTGAAAAACTTCTTACTTAAATTCAGTTATCAGTGCTTTTGCGTGTGTATATAGTTTTATATGAAAAAAGGAGAAATGAAATGGAACCAAAAATCGGACTTTCGCCT
>CAZALQ010000088.1:0-6190 GCA_964485605.1 uncultured Oscillospiraceae bacterium | reverse complement strand
CAAGCCCTACACTTGATGAACTTGTGTTCGGGTCAACAGTTATACTTTTTCTCAATTATCTTGTACTCAAACATCTGCTGAAGAAAGATGTTCCTTTATGGAAACATCTTGTCATAATGCTCTGTTCTGACTGTGCATTCCTCATCAATAACTTCGTAAAGATCTATGCACGCAAATTCTATGGTCCAGCTATAGGGACTTACGGAATCGCATTCTTCCTCATTTACATCTTCCTGATGTACAAAACGCCAGGAAAGAAAGCATTGAGTTATGAGATACTTCCAGGTTTCTTTATGGGTCTTTTCTACACCTTCGGAGTGATCGCTTTTGAGGGATTCTGGAGAGTCGGATTCTGGGCTCAGGATCTTTCCATACTCTTTAACAATCCGGAAGTCACTTTCTTCAGAAGTTTCCTGATAGCAATTGGCTGCGCTCTTGTAGCATGGGCATTGGAGAAACTTCTCGGCAAGAAAAAAGCAAAATAGGAACGTTAATAATGGGCCCATCAACTCGATGGGTCCATCTGTTTGAATTTAAATCTGAATAAGTATACAATATATGTATAGTGGATATATATTTCTTTGGGAGGCATTATGAGCAGTTTTGAAAACTTGAGAGTTGTAGATAACTTTTACCAAACGTCGCTTTTCTTCCCCATGCCGACGGTGATCATCAGCACTTTGTGCGAGGATGGCTCTACATCCTTAGGGCCGTATTCTCTTGTCCAGCCCTATTACGTCGCCGGAAAGGACTTTTACGCCATGCTTCTTTCCTGCAGGAACTCATCTAATACGGCTCAGCACATCTTAAGGACAGGCAAATGTGCTCTTAACTTCATAGACGATGATCCAAAGGCCTTCAAAGAAGCTGTAAAGCTTTCCTGGCCCGGAGATACGCCTGCTGAAAAAATGAAGAACTGCAACTTCAAACTGGAAAAGAGCCAGATAGAAGAGGAGACCGGTGAGCAAAGACCTATGGTCCTCTCCGATGCGATACAGGTCATCGAATGCACATGGGTCAGAGAGCTCGATCATGCAGAAAACGACAAACCCGGCGAACTCAACGGGTACAAGCCTCCTTATCACGACTTCAACGGTATTACGTCTGAATTCGGTGCACATTTCATCCTGAAGGTAGACAGGATACTGATGAAGAAAAAGTACAGCGACGCCATCATAAACGGTGTCAAATCATCAGATTTCCCGCCTCTTCCCGTGGATTACGGCTACAGGGATTCAAAGAATTTCTGGTTTCACAGAAAAAGAAGAATGAGAGCGGAACTTCTGCCTGTGAGAAAGACAGATCTTTCATCAGTCAGGTATGCTGCTGACAGGATCGATGACAAGATAAAGTTTACAGACGATGCTTTGGAAAAACTTTTGAACGTTCCTAGGATATTCCTTCCTACGGCTTTAAAGGGCTGCGTGGAATGGGCCAGGGAAAACGGAGTGGAACTCATAACTGCAGAGCATATGAATATAATCAACGACAAAAGGTCAAAGGAAAAGAGCAAGTAGGTGAGAGCTATGAACAAAAAAGAAGCAAGGGCTCTTTCTGCAGAAAGAGCAAACCTATTCAGAGACCAGTCGGCTTTCATTCCGACAAGCAGGATCCCGCACTTTGCCAGTGCGGTCACCTGGAAGATCTTTGATGCAGGGCACACAATCGACGAAGCTATCACAAATCATCCAGTGATGGAGGAATGCGTAAAACATTTTCTCGACACATACTATGTTGACGGGCTCATCGATACGGGTATTAGAAACCAGTTCGAAGTCATGAAGGCCTTTGGTTCAGACGGTTATTACTATTACACTCCCGAAGTCGTAGGCGTTCATGACCACCATTACTGCAAGGTAGATGAGCTCATGGAATACTTAGATGATCCTGTAAAGTATGCATGGACCAAGATACTTCCCGAAAAATACGGTGGCGAATGGGCAAACAAGAGCCTGGATACATGGAAACATACCTTTAAAGAGTATGTATCGTATACTATGTTCGTCATACATATGGCGGGAGTATCCGGAAGCTACGGTATTCCTGTAACGGCTCCGAACAACCCTTCTAAAGGCGCTATAGATTTTGGTATGGAAGTCCTGATGGCAAACCTTCTTGGTATGAAGGATCTCTCACTGGCACTCAGAAGAAGTGCTGATAAGATAGATGAATTCGTCACAGCGTTCGATAAGCAGCATATAGATCCGGTCGTTGAGAAAGCACTAGCAGGTGAGGGCCCCAATGCAAAGTATTGCTGGGACGCTTCCACTATGATGCTGGTACACAATATCTTAAGCCCGCCTCAGTTCGAAAGATTCTACTGGCCGTCTCTTAAAAAACTCTATGATGCATACGAGAGCAAAGATATGCATGTGAGAGTATTTACCGAAGGAAAGATACTCGGATTCAAAGACTACTTCAGAGATTTCAAGAAGGGCACTCTCACTTTCCATGTTGAGCAAGACGATCCATTTGAATTCAGAAAAGAACTTCCGAACGTTGCATTCATGGGCGGTCTTTCGACGGTTCTGCTTGCCGAAAGCACTCCTGAAGAGTGTGTAGCAGAGGCAAAGAAGCTCATAGATGAACTTGGCGGAGGAGGATTCATAATTTCCGAGAACAAGATGATGTCATATAGGAACGACTGCAACAGCGAGAACTACCTTGCTCTTTGCAATTTCTTAAGAGATTACAGAATGTAGATAAAGGAGGGAATCATGAAAGATTTTGACTATACCAGCTATCCTGACGGATACAACAAACTTATGAACAAGATTATTCCTTTCTATTTCAAACCTATGAAAAAGATGCTTGTAGGTCTTTTTCTTCAGATACTTACAGATGATTAGCGAAAAGGGAAAAAGGTCTGGATTATCTCCAGACCTTTTTTTGAATCTTATAAGCTCTCTCTTTTCAATCTGAATGCTACAGCTTTCTTTAGGTAGTCGATGTAGTCGGGATCCTGGCACATGGCCTTTTCAGGTGTGTCTGACAGTTTGGCTACAGGTCTGCCGTTTACATATTGCAGCTTGATTACTATGTTGAGAGCATCTACGCAGGTATCATTTGAGCAGTAGGTTCCGATGCCAAAGGATACTTTTGATTTATCTTTAAAGTACTGATATATTTCTTCGGCTTCATCAAAGGTAAGGCTGTTGCTGAAAAGCAGTGTCTTTGTCTTTGGATCTACTCCGTATTGCTTATAGTGATCGATGATCTTTTCTCCCCAAACATAAGGATCTCCGCTGTCCTGGCGTACTCCCGTATAGTTGTTTACCATGGAATGGTTGAAATCCATGAGGAAAAGATCTGTGGTTATGGTATCTGATAGGGCAGTACCGTTATCGCCTTTGTATTCATCGTACCAGTCTTCCATAGCGTAGTAGTTGGTATAGGCAAGAGGTATTCTGTCAATACCTTGATACATCTGTACGAATTCATGGGCGTATGTTCCTATTGGCGTAAGTCCAAGCTTCATAGCGAAGTATACATTGGATGTTCCGACGCAGGACTTTGTTTCAAAGCAAAGTCTTCTTATGACTTCTTCTTCCCACTCTCTTGAAAGTCTTCTTCTGCATCCGAACTCTGCAAATTTAAAGTTATATGTACCGTCATTTAATGCTTTTATTTTTGCATTGAGTTTTTCTTTCGCCGATGAAAGCAATTCATCATAGTTATATTTAAGTCTGAAATATACTTCGTTGATTATCTCGAGAAGATATATTTCAAATTGCATAGCTGAGAACATTGGTCCTTTGACCGTGCAAACAAGTTCTCCATCATCTGTCAGTGATGTATGTACATATTCCCTTATGGGGTGCCAAAGTCTTAGAAATTCTACATAGTCGTCTTTGATAAATCTTATAGATCTCAAATAGTTAAGTTCATCCTCCGTAAATTTAAGATTGCAAAGGTGATCTATTTGGGCGTTGATTTCATCGAGCATTTCTTTCGTAAAGACAATGCCTTCATTTCTGCATTTGAAATAGTATTCACCGATTAGGTCCGTATGTTTATGGAAGATCACTTGATTCATATTGAATTTGTAAAGGTCTGTATCAAGCAGTGATATTACAATAGGTTCTAATTTCATTTTACTTCCTCTTCTATATGCTTTCCGTATCTGATATATCTTTGCATTTAAGAACTATTTCTCTAAGTTCTTCATATCTTGGCCAAAGCTTTTTGCTTACGAATTTTTTCCAGCTTTCCTTATCATTGTTCAGGAAGAACTGTCTGATTTCCGATGCTGAAATGTCGATGGATTTTGGTATGTACAGTTCAGATATGTTCACGCCTTCAATGCCGTCGAACCAGTTGCGCCTTCTTTCTTCTTTGCCTGATATGAGCAGATCCGGTTTTCTTCCGGTTACACTTACTGCATTTTCTATGACATAGTCACCCCAGTGACCGTTGTTGCCGACACCTATGTCAGCAAGAGGCGCAATGATAATGCTGTCACCAAAAATGGTCGTGAGGAGTTCTTTTCTAAGCTCATAGCTAAAAGGATTCTTTTCCGTTCCTGACTCCTGGGATGAACCTACGAAGACAAGCACTTTGTCGCAAAGGGCTCTTGCCATGTTGATCATGTATTCATGTCCCTTATGGAGAGTTTGGAATCTTCCTACTATGATGCCAAGGCCGTAGGCTTTATGCTCTGTTTCTTCAAATTCAGGGAGACCGGAATCAAAGGACGGCATCAGCTTTAATTTGAATAGATTTTGTTTGTGAAGCCTGTCTATCTTTTCTTTATGATCCTCGTTCTCAATTTCGCCTGTTCTTATGTATTTATCGAGTTCTCTATAGCTAAAGCCGAGCTTATCCTCATCGGACATTCCTGAAAGACCATCTGACGGAGTCTTTTCTATCAGGCATTCCGGAAGCCCGAGAAGCCTTCCTATTTCCTTTACTTCAGCTACTGTAAGGTGAGAACAGGGCGAAAAGTCTCCTGCGCTGTCTCCGTATCTTGTTGAATATCCAACCCAGTCCTCTGACAGATTGCAGGTATTTGCAACTCTTCCGTTATGGCTTTGGGATACTGCGTAAAGGGTTGCCATTCTAACTCTTGGAGGAAGGTTGATTTTGCTCTGTTCAGAGATTTCAAAGGGAAGGTTCTTTCTGAGACCATCCGTGCTTTCTTTAATGTTTATAACAAAGTGCTTGATGCCAAGATGGTTTACAAGGAGCTTTGCCATATCTATGTCGCTTTGCTCACCGTCCGGCATTAGGACTCCTATTACTCTGTCCTTTCCCAATGCTTCGCAGCAAAGAGCAGCGACTACGGAGCTGTCCTTTCCTCCGGATATACCGACAACGGCATTGCAGCCTTTTCCGTTTTCCTCAAAGAATTTTATAATCCACTGAACGCAAAGGTTTTTTACTTTTTCAGCGTCGAAAATATATGACATCCTTATTCCTCATTTTCGATAATCATCTGGCAGCTTTTCATGGTAGCAAGGGCTGCTTTGTGACTTTCGGGGCTTACTCCCGCGCAGCACTTTGCATCGATATATATGTCTGCCTCAGGGAAAAAAGCCTTGATGAGCTCTGCGTTGCTGACAACGCATATGTCTGTGCAAAGACCTATTACGTGCACTTCCATATAATCGCCTTCGCTTTGCTCTTTCAGGATTTCAGGCAGCTTTGTGCTGCCGAAGGTCTCTTTTTCAAGAAGAGTATATTCTCTCTTATCAAGGGCTTTTTGTACCGCTTTATTAAGAGCCCATCCTTCTGTACCCTTGATGCAGTGAAGCACCGGAAGGAAACGTCCCTCCCTTGTGCTCAGATAGTCTTCATAATGGGTATCAAGGGTTGCAATGATGGTTCCGTCAAAGTTTTCAATTTTGCTGCATACATCAGGGATGATGGAGACTGCTTCCTTTGTCCCCAAGGAGCCGTCTACAAAGTCCTTTTGCATGTCTGTTACGATAAGAAATTTTTTCATAATCTTAATACCTCCTTATGAATATATTATACCTTTACCCTAATTATTCTTCATTGGACTATATTCCAAATATATGGGGATATTAGTGCCATATCACTAAGACCATATGGGCTTCACAAAGTTAGTGTAAAATATATGTGGGTGGTAAAAGGATATGGATGAAAAAACAGTATTTTTAGAAGAAACAGAAGATAAAAAGAATATAAGGGAAGACCAGTTCAAAAAGGCTGTAAATCTTGCTTCCGA
>CAZALQ010000087.1:0-6927 GCA_964485605.1 uncultured Oscillospiraceae bacterium | reverse complement strand
AGGAGAAGCACCTGCACCCTGTCCACTCTAATTAGTCTTCATGCGGAGCTTAATGCTGCGGCTTAAATTATCTGAGTGATGACCGTATCAGTGGAGAGGGAGTCCGATGTCCCTAAAGGACAACCGTCATATCAATGACGGCATAGGAAGCACGCGACTTTAGTCGTGTGAGGTTTCACTCTAAGAGAACTTCCGGTTCTTCTGCCTTATCTCCCCAAACGGCATATACGGTCGTCAGACCTTCTGTGGGAGTCTCTCCCGGTATTACATCCACCTCTTCGGCTCTCCAGCTTGATGACCATCCTATAAACTCCTTAGTAGGATCGAAGGATACAGGCTCTCCGTATTCACAGGAGAAGGGTTCATCGAGAAGGAAGAAAAGCTCGAGTATGGTAGCATCAGGGTCATCAAAGAAGTATCCGCCGTTGGCGTTGACATCGACTTCTCTGCACCATACTGCTGTATATGTAGTGTCTCCCTTGATCTTATACGGCGTATAGGAAAGAGATGTATAGGGGATGAATACTCCGTCCTGATCTGTCCATCCGTAGGGCCTTAGCTGAGGATCATTGGGATAGAGGGTAAGCCCGTCGAATCTGTGTCCTATGCCCTTGGTTGAGTCAAAGGTTGTAACTTCCGGATTGCTGAGGAAATATCCGCCGTTTGCATTAAAGGTGACCAACACCTTATCTGTCCATACAGCATAAAGGGTATCCGGAAGATCTGTCATCAGGACTTCTCCTTCTTCTACATTGGGCATGGCCGCATCTTTTTCTGTGGACCAGCCTGCGAAGCTCTTTGTGTTGTCAAGGCATCTTGGCTCTATTTCCGGATCGAAAAGCCTTCCTTCAAGGACGGGAAGAAGCTTTGTATCAGATTCTCCGTCAAAGGTAAATGCACCGCCTTTTGCGCTGAGAGTTATGATTTTACGCTCCTCGAAAACAGCATATACATCCATATCGCCTTCGACTTTGAGAACATTTTCAGGCCAGCTGGAGTTGGGATCTAAGGACCAGCCTACAAAGAGGAGCTTGTCATAGCTTTCTACTTCAAGTCCTGTTTGGGCGTAGTCCCAGATCTGATTTCCGTATCCTATATTCATGACTTTTTCGGACTTTGTTTTATCTCCGTCAAAGAATGCATCCTGCTTGTCGCCTCTGTTGGCGTGGAAGGTGATCTTTGCAAAGTCGCACTTGTGTATATTGAGGTCGCATTCTACGGGTCTGCCTATGCCTTCTCTTACCTGGAAGTAGTATGTCTTTCCTGCTTCCATCTCATAGCTGAGGGCAGCATCTCCGTTATAATTGTATTCATAAGAATCATCAATTTGGCTCGTATCTGCTCTTAGCAGCCTTATATATGCCGTATAAAGCTCATCGTTTTCCGGCATGCCCTTTGTTGAGATTTCATATACGGTTGATTCCGCAGGTGTAAAGCGGTAAACATGTCCTGAACCTTCAAGGTTTATATGATAATCCTTGTCAAGCTCGAGGACTTCGATGTTTTCTTCTTTAAATACCCAATTTGGATAAACTTCTGTCTCGTAGGTGTTTACGATAGTATCTTCTGTATACTTTTCACCGCCTCCGAAATATCCTGTGTACCATCCTTCAAATTCAAAGCGTCCTTCAGGATCTGAGTTGGTCGGAATGATTACTTTGAAATTTGATCCGACGGGATAGTTCATTTGGACGGCTTCATATCTCTCGCCGTCTTTTTCTATGTAGCCGTCATTGCAGAAATAGTAAAGGTTCACATTGTCTGTCCATACTGCATAAAGATCATTTTCAAAAGTCTTTGTATTTGTGTTCCTTACGTAGATCTCCGGCTGTGTTGCATCGGGGGTTGTTGCCCAGCCGAGGAATATATGGGATGCATCCTTTGCCGTGGGCTCGGCCTCTTCGTTAAAGGTATCTCCGATAAACTGATATGTGACCATTTCGGTTACCGATGGGCTTTCGAAATATCCGAATTCTCCTGCATGAAGCGTGATAGCTTTATAGTGTTCATCAAATTTTCTTAAAAAATTTTTGTTCTTCTTCTTTTTTGCCCTGACATGCCGCAAGAGTAAGCGCAAGCACTAAGACCAGGATAATAGGTATAAATTTCTTTAGTTTGTTTTTCATCTCTTATATCTCCCAAATAGAGCTATACAATATTTTCTAACTTTCATAATACGATAATCAGCCCGCATGCACAAGAAAAAACAGAAGATTAATATACATTGAAGACAGTTTTGTGTAATTAACAGTATAAGTGTACAAGAATATCGCTTAATTACGATGTCGGGGCCTGAAAAGGAGATGTGGTTATATATATTTCCAATGTCGACAAATGTAGGATTAAATCCCAGATTTGTCGATGTCAAGACTTGAAATGTATAATTATTTTAGGTAATAGAATATATATGAAAAGAATAATTGTAAAATCCGTATATGATGCATTTGATTATGTGATGGAGCATTACTATCCTGCAGGGCTCGAGGAATTCGGCGAAAGAAAAGACAGCTATGCAGTCATATCCATCCAGGATACCCATACAAAGGGCTTTGGCTTTAACTTTAAAGAGAATGTCTTTTGCAAGGGAGTCCTTACCCTCTATTTTGACGACATTGACAGAGAGACTAAAGATGCCGTTTTGTTTTCCGAAGAGCAGGCAAGGGAAATAATCGAATTTGTAAAGACTCATGTCAGCGCAGAGACCCTCCTCATCCACTGCTTCGGAGGATTATCAAGATCATGGGCTGTCGGAGCTTTTCTTACTAAAATATTTGGAGGAGATAACTCAAAATATTTTGAAAAGGGAAAGCCCAATATGCATGTATACAGCACCCTTGAGGATGCGTGGAAAAAGATGAAAAAAGGAGAATGACAGCAGCGAGAAGCCCTGTCAAAATGATTGTATAAAGATACAATTTGAAGGCTTAATTTTGTAATTATATAGATTGGAAAATGAAGGGATTATTATTGAAATCCCTTTTTTGATGTGATAAATTAACCCCTGATAACTGTTTAAGTGCTCTTCTTAAGCGGAAGAGATAATAGGGAATCGGGTGCAAATCCCGAGCGATCCGGTCACTGTGACGGACTGGTCTTATGCAAAGGTGTCATTGCCAAGTAAGGCGAGAAGGCGCATAAGACTTTAATGCCGAAGCCAGGAGACCTGCTTAAACGGAATGGTAAGTTTAGCTTCTTGGAGAAAGTGGCTTATCTGACGCCCGTTTTTTATTGTGGGTACGATGATATTGCCGCTTTCGGATTAGATCCGAAGGCGGTTTTTATGTGCAGGAAAGCCTCTTTTTCTAGGTTTTAATTTTAAGGAGGAAAAAATGAAGCTTAAAAAAATCATGTCCCTCGTACTGGTCTTTGCTATGCTTTTCTGCTTTGCTGCATGCGGAGCAAACGGCGGCAACGGTGGTAACGGCGGCAACGGTGGAAATGGCGGAAACGGCCACTATCCTGTAACAATCGATACTTACAACTATGCAAAGGAGCCTGTTCAGGTAACCTTTGAAAAGAAGCCTGAAAAGGTTGTATGCACAAACCAGACACAGACAGAAATCATGCTCTATTTCGGACTTGATGAATATGTTGCAGGTATGGCATACCTTGACGGCGCTGTAAGAAGCGACCTTCAGGCACAGTATGATGCACTTAAGGCAGCAGGCAAGGAACTCACAGTTAAGGGATATCCCGCAAAGGAAGTTGTTCTTGCACTTCAGCCTGATTTCATCTTCGGATGGAGAAGTGCATTTGCAGAAAAGTCTCTCGGTGACGTATCCGAATGGCATAACCTCGGAGTAAACACCATGATTCTTCGCTGCTCCAACAACACTGTAAACAAGAGAGATCTTGATGCAGTTCTTGCTGACATTGCAGACATCGGAAAGATCTTTGATATCGAAGACAAGACAAACGCATACATCGAAGATGCAAAGGCTCTTATCGCAAAGGTAGATGAGAAGGTTGCAGCTCTTGACAGAAGCCCATACAGAGCAGTCATCATGGAGCCTAACAGAGACGGCACATGGTATTGCTGGGGAAGCAACACTCTTACAGGAAACCTCGTAGTTAAGGCCGGTGCAGAATATGCACTTCCTGCAGGCGGAAACCTTTCTGTTGAAGACGTTGTAAAAATCAATCCTGAAGTTATCATCATCGACTACATGGAAGAAGAAGGCAAGACAACAGAAGAATGTGAAGCTGCTGCAATCGCAACAGTTACATCCGAAGCTGCACTTGCAGAAGTTCCTGCAGTTAAGAACGGCAAAGTCATGGCAGTTAACCTGACAGACGTATACGGCGGCGGAATCCGTATGGTTCCTTCCGTTGAAGCTATGTTCAACTTCATGTACGGAGAATAATATATCCTTCCTGATTTTACGAAAGCGGCAGCCAAGCTTTTAAAAGGCGAGGCTGCCGTTTATTTAAGTATTATGAGCAAAAAAACAGATTCAATTAAAGCTTTCAATCCAAGGCACGCATTCTTAAGAGTACTGATACTGGTATTCGCCATAGCATTGGTGCTTTCAATAATGCTTGCCGTAACCATCGGCGCAGTAAAGATACCCTTCAGTGATGTATATAAAATAGTAATATACAACGCTACAAACCTTAAGTTCGGCAATTTCGAGACGGGCATAGTCATAGGCGATTATGACTTCGTATCCCACGGGACCATGTATGAGATAGTTTGGAACGTGCGTATGCCGAGAGTCATGATGGGCGCCATAGTGGGAGTTCTTCTTTCCATGTGCGGTGTCGTCATGCAGGCCACGGTCCAAAACCCCCTTGCAGATCCCTACATCTTAGGTATTTCTTCCGGAGCATCCCTTGGTGCTACCTTTTCCATTATGATAGGGGCTTCCGCCATATTTACGGGAGTTTTAGCATCCATGGGAACGGCCTTCTGGGCCTTTGCAGGAGCCTTGGGCGCCATGGCCCTTGTCATGACCCTGGCCCATATGGGCGGCGGCAGGATAACCTCTGCAAAGCTCGTTTTGGCAGGATGCGTTGTAGGAAACCTTTGCAGCGCTTTTACAAACATCATCGTATATATTGGACAGGACGCAGAGAATATGAAGAATGTCACCTACTGGCTCATGGGAAGCATGGCATCTGCAAGGTGGCATAATCTCTGGCTTCCGGGGCTTTGTGCTGTCCTTGGACTTCTCTTCTTCCTCACCCAGCTTAGGACCATGAATACGCTGCTCCTCGGCGATGAAGCTGCTATTACCCTTGGCGTAGACCTGAGTAAATGGCGCAGGATATATATGATACTTACGTCTCTTCTTTCTGCCGTTGCAGTATGCACCTGCGGAATAGTAGGATTCGTAGGCCTCATGGTTCCTCATATAGTAAGAGGATTTGTGGGCTCTGACCACAGGTTCCTTCTTCCTATTGCAGCCCTTTCCGGAGGCATATTCCTCATCTGGACTGACGTGCTTTCAAGAATAATCATAGAGAATTCCGAAATTCCTATCGGCGTTATCACGTCGGCCATAGGAGCTCCGATTTTTGTATACATGATGATCAAGAAATCTTACGGATTTGGGGGAGGGCAGGAATAATGAAGATAGAAACAAAAGACGTAGTCGTCACCCTCTCAAAAAAGGAAATAGTAAAGAAGGTATCCCTCCAGGTAAAGAATAACGAATTTGTAGGGCTTCTCGGACCAAACGGATCCGGTAAGACGACCCTGCTTAAAAGTATTTATAGGGTCCTCAAGCCCTCTGCAGGATATATATACATGGACGATACAGACATTTCCCAAATCAGCATCAAAGAGACAGCCAAGAGGATGGGCGTTGTCAGCCAGTTTAACAACCTCGCCTTTGACTTTACGGTCGAGGAGATGGTCCTCATGGGAAGAGCTCCTCACAAGAAGGCCTTTTCACAGGATACGGAAGAAGACTACAGGATCGCAAGGCAGGCTCTTGAAAAGGTCAACATGACAGACTTTAAGGACAGAAGCTTCATGACCCTGTCAGGAGGAGAAAAGCAGAGGATCATACTTGCAAGAGCCCTCGCTCAGGAAGTTGATATGCTTGTTCTTGACGAGCCTACAAACCACTTGGATATAAAGTACCAGATACAGATCATGGACGTAGTAAAGTCCCTCGGCGTAGGTGTCCTTGCTGCTCTTCACGATCTTAACCTTACTCTTATGTACTGCAATTACGTATATGTACTCAAAGACGGAAAGATCATAGCACACGGACCGACTGAAGAGGTCATTACAGAGAAGCTCATAAGGGATGTTTATGAGGTCGACTGCTCTGTAGAAAGACATCCAAAGAGCGGAAAGCTCCACGTAACATTTTTCTCGAATCTGTAAAGGAGGAAAGCAATGAAAATAGCTATTCTAAACTGTTTAAAAGCCAATGAAGTCTGCGGAGCTTCAAGCTGTCTTAAGGCTTTCAACACAAAGACAAGGCATTTTGGGGAATACAAATATATAGATACGGAGCTTGTTTCCCTTGCAAGATGCAACGGCTGCGAAGCAGGCCTTGACAAAGGCTTTATGGAAAAGCTTGACCGAATGGTATCTGAAGGTGCAGAGGTTTGCCATGTGGGAGTTTGCACTGTCAAAAGAGAAACGGGCAAGGAATGTCCCACTATATCAAAGGCTCTCGAGTATCTTGAAAATAAAGGCGTAAGAGCTGTAAGAGGTACTCACTAAAAATAAAAGATAATCGCAAAAGGAAAAGACCCAAGAGCAGGAGCGTATGCTTTGCTACTTGGGTCTTTTCAGATGATTATGATGAGAGGTGGGAAAATTGCTTATTTTTTGCTCTTTTCTTTAGAGCGCTTATCGTTGATGATGTTCATGTGCTCCTCTGTAATGAGCTCGACACCGTTTTCCCTTGCCCATTCGACGCAGCCCTTTAAAGCTGTAGGAAGGAAGATGCGAGGTACATTGAGGAG
>CAZALQ010000086.1:722-6946 GCA_964485605.1 uncultured Oscillospiraceae bacterium | reverse complement strand
CATTTGCCAGCTTGCTCAGCATCCCGCCCTTGACAATGCAACTAAAGGATTTATCGATGCACTAAAGGAAGGTCTCGGAGAAGATAACGTTACCATTATCGAACAAAATGCTTCCGGAGACCCGGCAGCATGTACAACCATTGCCAACGATCTTTTATCAAGAAATGTAGATCTCATCATGGCCAATGCAACCCCTGCTCTTCAGGCAGTAGCAGCAGCAACTGACACAGTACCGATCCTCGGCACAGCAGTTACACACTACGCACCTGCCCTTGGAATAAGCGATTGGACGGGTACTGTTGGTGGCAATATTTCAGGAACATCAGACCTTGCAGATTTAAAGCAGCAAGCTGAAATGGTTAAGGAATGGTTCCCCGATGCAAAAAAAGTTGCTATTGTATTTTGCAGTTCAGAAGCAAATTCCGTTTTCCAGGCACAGGAAGTTGCTTCCACATTAAGCAACATGGGAATCGAAACAAAGGATTTTACTTTTACAGATTCCAATGATGTTTCATCCGTAACACTGTCCGCCTGCAATTTTGCAGATGTTCTCTACATACCAACAGACAATGTCGCTGCACAAAATGCTGAGGCCATAGCAAATGTTGTTCTTACAGAGAACAAACCGGTCATCGCAGGTGAAGGCGAGCTTTGCAAAGGCTGCGGAGTTGCAACTCTTTCCATAGATTACTATGATCTTGGTGTTGCCACCGGAAAAATGGCAGTCAAGATTTTAAAGGAAGGCGCAGATATTTCAACCATGCCTATAGAATTCGCACCTGCAAGCAAATTCTTCAATAAGAATATATGCGAAAAGCTTGGACTTACTCCCCTTGAAGGATATGCCGCTTTGGAGCAATAAGTACATTTAATAAAAGCCTATGCACCTATGCATAGGCTTTTATGGTGCCTTGTAAACAAATATTTAATATATTTTTTGTTTCTGCTTGACAAATTAGTAAAGAGTAGTACAATTAATTCAATTATGAAGAACGTTTCTTACAACAACTTCTATTTCGCTTTTACTTACCGCTTTAGCTACGGCTTTAGCGGATGTTAAAATGAAATATAGGTAATTGATAAGAAAATGGTTGTCGCATAATATATTTAATAGTATTTAACGGTTCTGTTTTCGGGCAGAACCGTTTTTTATTAATCAAACCCAGATGAAGGCTCCGCAATGTTGCGGCAATGCATTAACGAGGAGCCGGAAAGAGAGTGAGAAAATGAAAAAGCTTATATGCGTATTAACTGCAGTATGCCTGCTTATCAGTCTTGCAGGCTGCGCAGGAGAAGAAGATGACAAGAAAAAGGTGACCGTAGGAATTTGCCAGCTTGCACAGCATCCTGCACTCGATGCAGCAACCAAAGGCTTTACAGATACGCTGAAAGAAAGCCTTGGGGAGGATAATATCGTCATTATTGAGCAAAATGCTTCAGGAGAGCAATCCTCCTGTACAACTATCATAAATGACTTGATATCAAGAGACGTTGATATCATCATGGCAAATGCAACCCCTGCCCTTCAGGCTGCAGCGACAGCAACGGCAGAGATACCCATCTTTGGAACTTCAGTTACGCACTATGCTCCGGCTCTTGACATAAGTGACTGGACAGGCACTGTCGGAGGTAATATTTCAGGAACATCAGATCTTGCACCCCTTGACCAGCAGGCCGCAATGATAAAGGAATGGTTCCCAAGCACTCAGAAGGTAGCCATCCTATACTGCAATTCGGAAGCTAATTCCATCTTCCAGGCACAGGAAGTAGCAGGCCATCTCTCAAATATGGGAATTGAATCAAAGGAGTTTACATTTACCGACACAAATGATGTAGCTTCTGTTACCCTTTCAGCCTGCAATTATGCTGACGTAATATATATTCCTACAGATAATGTAGCAGCATCTAATACTGAAGCTATTGCAAACGTTGTCCTTGCTGAAAAGGTTCCGGTAATAGCAGGAGAACAAGGTATTTGCAGCGGATGCGGCGTTGCAACTCTCGCCATTGACTACTACGACCTTGGAGTCACAACAGGAAAGATGGCTGTCAGACTTATCAACGGAGAATCAGAGATTTCATCAATGCCTATAGAATATGCGGAAGAGTTTACAAAGTACTACAACAAGACAGTATGCGATGCTTTAGGCATAACACCCCTTGAAGGATATCAGCCTATTGAGTAACAGACACAAATATATTGCAAAGCAGGAATACTTATGAATTACTTTTCAGTTTTTGTTTCATCACTTCCCGGAGCCTGCGCACAAGGCCTTGCCTGGGGTATCATGGCTTTGGGAGTGTACCTTACATTCAGAATATTAAATACTTCAGATCTTACGGTTGACGGATCTCTGGCAACCGGAGGAGCGGTATGTATTGCCCTTATGACAGCCGGTGTAAACACCGGCATTGCCATGCTTTCGGCTGTTGCAGCCGGAATGCTGGCAGGTCTTGTTACTGGGCTTCTCCATACGAGATGCGGAATCCCCGCCATACTTTCAGGAATACTTACCCAGCTTGCCCTTTATTCCATTAACTTAAGAATCATGGGCGGAAGAGCGAACCTTCCCATTAGTGTAGATAAGTTCAGCCTTTTAGTATCCCAAAGATATGTAAGGAACATAAATCTTAAGAACCCTATTCCTGTTTTTGTATTGATCATCGCAGTTATAATAACCGTTCTGTACTGGTTCTTCGGCACAGAGCTTGGAAGCAGCATAAGAGCAACAGGCAATAACGAACATATGGCAAAGGCTCAGGGAGTTAACACCAGCAGAAACAAAGTATTTGGATTCTGCATTGCCAACGGGCTTGTTGCACTATCAGGAGCACTAATTGCTCAATACCAGGGCGCAGCTGATGTAAATATGGGAAGAGGTGCCATAGTAATAGGCCTTGCCGCCGTAATTATCAGCGAAGTCCTTTTCGGAAAACTGTTTAAGAATTTCAGCCTCAAGATGCTGGCTGTAGTTTTGGGAGCTGTAATTTACTATATAGTGCTTCAGCTCGTACTTACCATGGGTCTTAATACCAATGACCTGAAACTGTTCTCCGCACTTATCGTAGCCATATTCCTGGCAATACCATATATTAAAGGAGGCCGCAAAGATGCTTAAATTAACAGACGTTTGCAAAACCTTTAATCCCGGAACGGTAAATGAAAAAGTTGCATTAAATCATCTTGATCTGACACTTGAGGACGGAGACTTCGTAACCGTCATAGGAAGCAACGGCGCAGGCAAGTCAACAGCGCTTAACGCCATAGCCGGAACCTTTATGATAGATCAGGGCCAGATATTACTCGATGACATAGACCTTACAAAAATGCCGGAATACAAAAGAGCATCCTATCTTGGAAGAGTATTTCAGGATCCCATGATGGGAACAGCTCCTGATATGCAGATAGAAGAAAATCTTGCTCTTGCAGCAAGGAGAGGTCAAAAACGAGGCCTGAAATGGTATATAACACCGGAAGAAAGAGAGCATTACCGCGAACTTCTTAAATCCTTAGATCTCGGACTTGAGGACAGGATGACTGCAAAGGTAGGTTTGCTTTCAGGAGGTCAACGCCAAGCTCTTACACTTCTTATGGCAGCACTCAAGAAGCCGAAGCTGTTGCTTCTTGATGAACACACTGCAGCCCTCGATCCAAAAACCGCAGCTAAAGTCCTTGAAATATCCGATAAGATCGTTGCTGATAACAATTTAACGACCATGATGGTAACTCATAATATGAAGGATGCCCTCGCCCACGGAAACAGACTTATCATGTTCCATGAAGGAAAGGTCGTCATCGATGTTAAGGGAGAAGAGAAGAAAAAGCTCACGGCAAATGACCTTCTTCAATATTTTGAAGCTTAATAACCTAAGGCTTCTTTTGCATAGGAGGCCTTTTAATTATGTGAAAAATATGGTAGACTGCATTGCTTTAAGGAGAGAATTATGCTAACAGGAAAACAAAGATCATATTTAAAATCACTTGCGACAGCAATAGATGCAACTGTATATATAGGAAAAAACGAGCTGACTGAAAGCTGCATAAAGGAAATGGATGCATATCTGACTGCTCATGAACTTGTAAAAGTTAAGATTCAGGACAATGTAGAGATGGATCCAAAGGCAGTAGCCAATGAAGCAGCAGCAAAGCTTAAAGCTGAATATGTACAGGCTATAGGACGTAAATTCGTTCTCTACAGAGAATCCACAGATAATAAAGAGATAATATTGCCAAAGGCAAAGTAATCACATAATTATTAAAAGCGAAGCATATGCTTCGCCTTTTTCTTTAATCTTCCTTTCTATAGATGGTGAACAGATTGGATCCAAAATCGCTTTGCATCCTCATCTTATCCGAATAACCGGTGCCAAGGAAACTGTTCATTACAGGGATACCTGCATCAAGCGCCTTGTTCGAGCACTCTGCTTCAAAAACTGCATCCTGCATGCGGTAATTCTTATTTGCGATATTTACTACCATGCCTTCAGGGTTTACAGCTACAGGAGTAACATGCTTTAGCAAAGTACCGAAGTTCCCTACTCTTAGAGCCTGCGCCTTGCTCTTGACTATATATTTTCCCTCAGGAAGCCTTATCTTCAAATACTCATAAGGCGGAGCAGCGTGGACAAGTCTGTGGAAGAGGCCGACTATCCACTCATTCTCACCGGAAACATGCCATGTAAGGGCATCGTCATGAAGATATCTTCTTCTCAATTTGCCAAATTGGAATGTCTTTCTGTGCCTTTTATAGTATTCTATCTGCTCTTTGATCTCTTTTTCTTCAACCGGAGCTAAGTATGCAAGATCCAGTTCGTAACCGAGAACTCCGAAAACTGACACATTAAATCTCGTAGAAAGAGGTGTCGCTCTTAGGGTCTGTGCGTGAGGACTTGCCGAAACGTGGGCGCTGACACAACTTTGAGGATAAAGATAATACATTCCATCCTGTATATCTATCCTTTCCACAGGATCGGTATCATCACTGGTCCAAATCTGAGGACCAAAGCAAAGCATGCCCAAATCAAAGCGATTTCCGCCGGAACTGCAGGATTCAAGAAGTACTTTAGGTCTTGGTTCAAATATCCTTCGGAGGACATCATAAAGGCCTAATATGTATTCATGAGCCTCAGCACCTCTTAAGACACTTTCCCTGTTCATATCCCACTTTACAAAGGATATTCCCGCTTCATCTATAATCTTTCCTACATTGCTTACTATATAATCCCTGACCTCAGGAATTCTTAAGTCTAAAAGGAGCTGATTTCTGCCATATACGTCATTAAGTCCTTCCTGATGTATTGCCCAGTCAGGATGTTTTCTGTAAAGATTGGAATCCGGGTTTACACCTTCAGGTTCAAACCAAAGGCCGAATTCAAGGCCCATGGCCCTGATCTTTTCTGCCAGTTTGCTGATTCCTCCCGGCAATTTCTTAGTATTGATTTCGTAGTCACCGAGGCCGGCCTTATCTGAATTTCTTTCGCCGAACCATCCGTCGTCTAAAACAAAGGTCTCGCATCCAAGAGCTGCTGCCTTTTTTGCCAGAGATAAAATCTTCTTCTCCGTAAAATCGAACATGCAGCCTTCCCAGCTGTTGTAAACAACAGGTCTCTCCCTATTTGCCCAGTACTTAGGTACGACATGCCCGAGAACAAACTCGTGCATATTTTCCATCATTCCGTTCATGCCGTTTCCTGAGTAACTGATCACAGCCTCAGGAGTTTCAAACAGATCCCCTGTACCCAGTTCCTTAAAGAAATCCTCAGGGTTAATACCGCAAACAATTCTCGTAAGATCCTGAGGGCTCTTTTGAGCCGATGTATAGTGATTTCCGCTGTATACAATGTTTATGCCAAAAGCTTCTCCGTGATTTTCAGATACGTTTCTTTTTGTGATTATTACACCGCTGTTTCTGGTAGCGCTGGAAAAACCGAAATTGCTGCTGTTTACAACTCTTGCCTGGCCTATGCTCGTGACCTGCCTATGACCTTCAGCTATCCATCCGCCGCCGAAGGTATGCATATCAAACCATCCGGGAATATCAACAGCAAAGCTTGCAAGCTTTGCAAGGCATACGGGTTCCCCATTGTTTTCAAGTACTGTTCTAAAGCTGATAGCTGTCTCAAATAGAGAAATATAATGCATGAGCTTAAGATTTCCAGCCTTGCTATTCATGGTGATCTTTATGCGGGAAAGAGCTTCTTTTGCATAAGGCAGCCCCGACATA
>CAZALQ010000086.1:0-712 GCA_964485605.1 uncultured Oscillospiraceae bacterium | reverse complement strand
TTCAGGATCTTCTTCAAGTTCCTCTGCACTCTCAAATATAAAATCCGAGGTAAACGGGATACCGCCCTTCAGAAGCTCTATGGCGCTTTCCCTATAGTCTCCCCTGCCTGATTCCCCGTAGAAAAGGGGCAGCCTGTCAAGGCATGACCTGTTGTCTTCCGCCTCGTAAAGTACAGCCGAACCCCAGCCGGTACCGGGATTTACAGCGAGGGCTTCTGCATCATCCATATCCACAGTTCTTCCCAGGTGCAAAAGTTCCAATTTACCGTAGGTATCGACCTTTATCAGCAGGGACATAACATCATTTGATAAATATATACAGCCGTTGTTTATACTTGTCATTTTAGAGCACTCCGTTATTTTTAATAATTTATAGATATCATATAAGGCCTTAGGCCTGCCAGTCGTACTCTCCCGGCTCTCTCACCCTATAGTGCTGATTCTTTATATACATATCAAAAATTTCTTTATCGACACCCTGTTTTTCTATGAGTGCCTTATAGAAATCAAATGCGGCTTTCGGTGTACGCTCCAGTGTATCTGGGTCTATTTTCACAAGTCCGAACTTTGCACTCATTCCCTCCATCCACTCGAAGTTATCAACAAAGCACCAGTGATAATATCTTTCAAAGGGAAGATCGCTCTTATACAGCTCCGGGTCGTCCAGACCCAAATCCTTGAAGAAGACCCCATTGAGGTTATAGTCATAGTT
>CAZALQ010000085.1:0-7002 GCA_964485605.1 uncultured Oscillospiraceae bacterium | reverse complement strand
TACTGCCTATGCCAATACCTATGAGGACTGGGAAAACTTTGAGGCCATGGTCAAAAAGTTTAAGGATGCAGGTTTTTATACCATAGGACGTATAGTTTGCTTCAAAGATGATCAGTATGCTGCCGACCATCCGGAAAACTGCTATAGAGATTATGACGGTGGTCTTTGGCCCAGTGCATACAACAGAAATGTTTGGGATTATAAGGTTCAGCTTGCTCTTGAAGCTATAGATAAATTTGATCTAAACGAGATACAGTTTGACTATGTAAGATTTGATGAATTCGCCTGGTATAAGGATGAGTACGGTGACGGCGACTACAATACCACCTATGGTGAGGATAAGTGCGAAGCTGTCCAGGGATTCCTGTATTATGCCTGCGATATGATACACAGAAAAAATGTATATGTAAGCGTAGATGTATTCGGCGAAAGCTCCTACGGCTATGTTACATCCTACGGCCAATACTGGCCGGCCATGTCCAATATAGTGGATGTAATCTCATCGATGCCCTATACAGATCACTTCAGCTTTAACGACGAGGATTCCTATCTTTGGGAGAATCCATATAACACCGTATATAACTGGGCTGTGGGAGCCGCAGGTCTTCAGAAGACCATAGCAACACCTGCCATAGCACGTACATGGATAACGGGATGGGATGTTCCGTATTGGAATCCGACCACCTACTGCGGTCCTGATTATCTCGCATCACAGGCACAGGCCCTTTGGGATGCCGGCCTTACGGGTGGATTCATTCCTTGGGGACAGTGCGAAGGATGGAGATATTACGCCTTCGACTGGGCATGGACAAAGGATTACTCATAGGTAATTATTGACAGTTAATATTCAGCATTATATACTGACCATATGCTGCCGGTTTATCCGGCAGTATTTTTTTTTAGGAGGTATATGATGTTTAAGCTTTCAAGAATCCCCGATAAGACTTTGGATTTTGATAATGATAACAGGGAAACATATAAGGTGGCTGTTCTTGGATCCTGCAAAGGCGCAGGTGCAAGCTTTGTGTCGGAAAGGGTTTTAAAGGATGGGCTTTTAGAAGGGCACACTCCGGAGGGCCTGCGGACCTTATGCGAAATGGGATCTCCCTATTTTTATACCGCTCTTGGTTTTGAGAAGCGCTTTATAGGAAGGCCATTTTATGAATTTTCTTCACACGGAAAACACGAACTGAACATGGAACTGGGGTATAACTGGTACGTGAAAAGACCGAATGACATTGTGATTGACGAGAAGGGGATACTCAAGAATTTGTACAATGCGGTCGGTTCGCTGGAGATATATGATTGTTCGGGACTTTGGGAGGAGAAGATTCTTTTTGATATTCTTGATGAGTCAGATCTTATCTATTTTGTTATCGACCCCATGCCCACAAAGCTTATCTCATTTTCAAAGTTCATCGATGAAATCATATCCTGCTACGGAAAAGCGAAGCTTGTAGTCAATAAGTATGAAAAAGGCATACACAGGGGTGAATTGTCTAAGTTTCTTGGGACTTCTGACTACCATGTCATACCCTTTGTACCCATTGAAAAGATATACAGGGCAGAATATAATTGTCTGATGTTGTGAATATTAAGCTATATCTTTAAAAAGTCATAGTTTTGGTATATACTAATAAGAAGACTTTTTTTAAGAGGTTCTTAAATTGATTGATTTTAAAAACGTAACAAAAGCCTATGATGACAAGGTCGTGCTTAAGGATGCCAACCTCCATATTGATGACGGAGAGTTTGTCTTTATAGTCGGACCTACAGGTGCAGGTAAATCCACTTTGATAAAGCTTATTTCAAGAGAAATAGAGCCGGACGAAGGGGATATTATTGTTGACGGAAGGGTGATCGATGACCTTTCAAACAGAGAAATACCCGCATTCAGAAGACAGATAGGGATGGTATTCCAGGACTTTAGGCTTCTCCCGAATTTAACGGTATATGAAAATGTAGCTTTCGCAAAGGAGGTTACACACAGCCCCAAAAGGGTAATAAAGAGAATGGTTCCTCAGCTTCTTGCCATGGTGGATATAGAAGACCTCGCTGACAAATTCCCGGATCAGATATCCGGAGGTGAACAGCAAAGAGTCGCTATTGCAAGAGCTATTGCAAATAACCCAAAGTACATCATTGCAGACGAGCCTACAGGAAACCTTGACGGTGATACTGCATGGGCAATAATGGACCTTCTTGACCAAATCAACAAGAGGGGAACAACCGTGGTAATGGTTACTCACGCTGCCGATATTGTTGAAAAGATGAACAGAAGAGTTGTAACCATTCAAGGCGGAAGAATTATCAGCGATGTGAAGGGAGGAAGCGCAAATGTTTAGCGGTCTTTGGTACTCCCTTAAAAAAGCAGTAGTTCAGATCTTCAGAAACAAGGGCATGAGCCTTGCTTCACTCTTTTCTATTACAGCAATGCTTTTGATCCTTGCCCTGTTCTTTTCCTTCAGCGTTAATGTCAATTACCTGACTGAAGAGGTTAAGGATGAATTCAATACCATAGTTTTATTCCTTCATGATGATACAAAGACCGATGAGGCATACAAAATCGCATCGAGCATTGAATCCATGAATCAGGTTGCTTCGGTTAAATATATTTCCAAAGAGACAGCCATGGAAGAGTTTAAAAAATCTTGGGGAGACAACGCATATCTTCTTGATTCTCTTCCCGAGAATCCGCTTCCGAATTCTCTGAGAATCGAGCTTGAGGACATTGAAGGCGGATCACTGGTAGCACAGGTTGCATACGGATTCTCAGGCGTTGAGGATGTACGCTTCTATCAAGAAGAAGTTGATAAGGTGCTGAAAGTATCCTCGGTTATTCAAAAAAGCGCTCTTGTCGTCATAGTATTCCTTGTCATAGTTTCTGTAATGGTAGTTTCGAACACCGTTAAACTCACTGTTCTTGCAAGACAGGAAGAGATTGAGATCATGAAATACATAGGCGCCACAAACTGGTTTGTAAGAGGACCGATGTTTGTTGAGGGAATGCTCATAGGCTTCATATCCGCTGGCATTGCTCTTGGCATTGCATCTTTCCTTTACATAAAGCTTGAAGCAGGACTTCAGGTCGACATGATGACACTCTTTGCCACATCACTTGTTCGTTCTGACTTTGTAATAAAGAATCTGGCATGGATATTCTGCGCTCTTGGCATCAGCATCGGAGCCTGCGGAAGCATCATATCCATGAGAAGGTTCTTAAAGGTATAGGGAAAAAGGGATGAGATCCTTAAAAAAGAAAAAGTTAATATGCTTTCTTTTAGCTCTTGCGATGGCATTATCCTATGTCACCTTTGCTTTTGCATCTGCCGATGAAAAGCAAAGTGAGCTTGATGACATCAACAATGAAATCGATGAAAGAAAGGGCCGTATCACTGCCAATGAGAATATGATATCCGAATTATCAAAGCAGAGAGCTTGATAACAGGATTAATGATACTCAACTCAGAATTGAGGAACTGACAGAGCAGATCAACGATACTAAAGCCAAGATAGTTGAAAAGCTTGCTCAGCTTGAAAAGAAGCAGGAAGAAATCGATGTTCAAAATACGAACCTTAATTCCAGACTTCGCGCAATGTACAAAAAGGGCAACTCCGGAATGCTTTCCGTTCTTTTGAATTCAACCAGCATCACAGACCTTCTTACTAATATCGAAATGTCTAAGAAGATATATGCATCGGATAACGATCTTCTCCATAAGATGCGCACGGAATACGATGTTATATATCAGGCAAAACTTGAGCTTTCAAACCTTAAGGAAACCCTCGAGGGTCAGGAAGCTGAGATGGAAGCCAGTATGGCAACCCTTGAGGCAGACCAGCAGGCCATAGCTGAAAAAAGAGCCGCTGCCCAGGCTGACAACAGGGAGATAAAGGCTCAGATGGATGCCCTTCAGGCTCAGGCAGATGCTCTTGTAGAACAGATAAGAAGACTGCAGGGTAATGACGATTATACAGGCGGGGGCATGTGCTGGCCGTCTCCTGTAAGCACATATATCACATCACCTTTCGGTACGAGATATATATTCGGAGGCTACAGTTTCCACAGCGGCATAGACATTAGCGCTTGGGGAGGCTCAAGCATACTTGCAGCCAACAGCGGAAGAGTAATGTGGGTAGGCTGGGACCCTAACGGTTACGGAAACTATGTCATGATCGACCACGGCGGCGGAATAGTCACCCTTTATGCTCATTCTTCCAGAATACTTGTTGATATCGGAGACTATGTAGCAAGAGGACAAGCTATCGCACTGGTCGGAACCACAGGCCTTTCAACAGGCAATCATATTCATTTTGAAATAAGGGTCAATGGATCCTACCAGGATCCCCTTGATCAAAGTGCCAGATACTATGTCGTGCCGGGGGTATATCTGTACTGATGGCAAGATGGGTTATAGCTGACAATAATATAGATATCAAACAGGAACTCCCCGGAGTTCCCGTTTCTGTTCTGAAGATAATGAAGAGGCGCGGAGTAGAAGAAGATCAGTTTGATGATTTTCTTTCGGACACTCCCAAAAATACTTACGATCCCTTTCTTCTTCCCGATCTGAAAGAGGTCTGCGAAAGGCTTCTTGAATGCTGCAGAGAAGGAAAAAAGATTTGTGTCTACGGAGATTACGATGCTGACGGTGTAACGGCTACAGCTCTTATGCTTGGACTGCTTCGCAATTTTACAGAGAATCTTACCTACTATATTCCTTCCAGATTTGATGACGGCTACGGTCCCAACAAAGAGGCTTTTAAACGCATCGCTGATGAGGGGACCGATGTTTTGGTGACTGTAGACTGCGGCATAACATCAAAAAGTGAAATCGAATATGCCAAGTCCCTTGGAATGGAATGCATAGTTACAGACCATCATATTTTAAGGGAAGGTATGACTCCCGATTGTCTTACTGTCAATCCTCACAGGGCCGACAGCAGCTATCCGTTTCCTGAACTTTCAGGCTGCGGTGTTGCATTTAAGATAGCCCAGGGCATGGAGAGGATCTGCAGCATTATCGACAAGTCTGAACTTAACAGTTTTTTGGATCTTGTTGCAATTTCAACGGTTGCAGATGTTGTCCCACTTCTTGATGAAAACAGAACCTTGGTCAAATATGGCCTTGCCATTATAAACAGAAGGCAAAGACCGGGACTTGACGCTCTTCTTTCTGAGTTATCTCTTGAAGGACCTTTAGATGCTTCGGGTATTTCCTTTGTCATAGCACCTAATATCAATGCTCTTGGGAGAATGGGAAGCGCTGCAGGCGGTGTAGAACTTCTTGGAAGTCTTCACACAGAAGATGAGCTTGCAAATATAGCGGCAGACATTGCGGAGATAAACAGAAAAAGAAAAGCTGTTCAGGAAGATACTTCAAGGATCTGCAGAGATGCCCTTGAAAGAGAGGACTGCGGCAAGTATGCTCCTGTCATCTTTGCTCCCGGTGCCCATGAAGGCGTTGCTGGAATCGTAGCAGGAATGCTTAAGGAAGAGCTCAATAAGCCTGTATGCATAGTCAGTCCTTCTGCCGACGGATCATTAAAAGGTACGGGAAGGAGTATCCCCGGTATCAATCTCCATTCTCTTTTTGAAAACTGCGGAGATGTTTTTGAAAGGTTCGGAGGTCATGCAGGAGCTTGCGGCTTTACGGTAAAACAGGGCAAACTTGAAGAGTTTAGGGATAAGATGCAAGAGCTCGTAAAAAAGCAGCTTGATGAGAATCCCGATCTTTTAGAAAAGACTATCTATATAGAAAAAGAACTTGAACCCGAGGAAATGACCTTAAGCTTTGCTAAGGCTTTGACAAAGCTTGAGCCCTTTGGAGAAGCAAACCCTGTTCCCATCTTTTGTGTCAGGTTTGCTAAGGTCACGGACTACAGAAAAATAGGCAGTGAAGGGCAGCATCTTAAGTTTACCGTAAGGACTCCGGATGGCATTTACCTTTCATGTATTTCTTTTTGGGGCAGCGAAAAGTATTACGAAAAAATCAGAAGCGGGCTTGTGGATATAGCCGGCGAACTGAGTATTAATGAATATAAGGGGAGAAGACAGCTGCAGATGAAAATAGCAGATGTCAGAGAAAGTTATTATGATACAGATAAGTAAGAGAACAATCGTATTTCTCGTTATCGTTGCACTGCTTCTCGGCAGCGGAGGAACTATCCTTGCCATGAGAAGCGGCGTAGGCGGCAATACACTCGTTTCCAACGAGCAGTATTCCGAGATGTCATATTTCGAAGAGAATTATCAGAAGATGGACGACATCAGAAATTTTCTCGAAGATAATTACTATGTCGAAGTTGATGACAATCATTTAATGGAATCTGCCTACAAAGGTCTTGTTGAAGGTCTTGATGATAAGTATTCGGAATATATTACTGCAGAAGATTATGCTGCATATCTTGAGTCACTTTTCGGAACAACGACCTATTACGGAGTGGGAATAACGTTCCTCAATCAGCCCATTGATACAGGCTTTTACATCATGGCCGTAAATACTAAGGGGCCCGCATATGCCGCAGGCGTTAGAAAAGGCGACATCATTTATTCGATCAACGGAACACCTGCTCTTGAATATGACGGGGATACTTTAAGGGACATCATAAGAGGTGATGCCGGAACCTATGTGACCATGGGATTCTTAAGAGGCGACACTGAATATGAGGTTCAGATAGAAAGAATGGAAATACCCACGGAGTCCGTCGTATATGAAATGCTTGATGACAACATTGCATACATACAGATCACAGAGTTTATTCAAGATACCGGAAAAGATTTTAAATCTGCTCTTAAAAAAGCTGAATCCGAAGGCGCAAAGGGCCTTGTTATTGACCTAAGGGATAACGGAGGCGGTCTTGTATCATCATCAGTTGCAGTAGCTGATGAACTTATGGAGAAGGGCGTTGTAGTAAGCACCCTACACCATAACGGAAAAACAAACTCCTATACAGCCGGTCCCGGACGCACGAAGCTTCCGTATGCTGTCCTTATGAACG
>CAZALQ010000084.1:3245-7103 GCA_964485605.1 uncultured Oscillospiraceae bacterium | reverse complement strand
ATTATTCCGGCACAATGATGAATCTATTTTTCTTTATAACTCATCTGGATTTTCGCCTTCTTGAGGCATTAATTTATCTATAAGTCTATATTCCATAATCAACCTCCACAGATAAATATTACCATTTAATGGTGTTGAATAATAATTCCTTTTAGGTGTGGAATATAACAACTAAAAAGGACGCAGCCAAAACTGCTACGTCCATATTTGCCGATATTTGAAGGAATTTCATTCAGGATACCGAATTTGCTTTTGAGGTTGTTATCTTTTCCAGAATTCCACTGAAATGATGAATTGATCCGGCTCTGAGATATTGCCACATCAAGTGCTGACGCTAAAGATAGTATATTTTTTGATCTCAGGTTTCATTACCGCATGGTATTATTTATCTGTCTGATTCCGCATCAGTTTCCGGCTCCGATGCCGATAAGGTTCTCTCTTTCTCGATTTCAATCTGTTTTGATTCCATTTTTGACAGCTTTTCTCTGAGTTCATCCACACTCTTTTTTGTCTGTATCAGCTTGTAAAGTATAATCGCCCCTGTTGCATACACAGCCAATAATATACGGAAGAGATCGTATCCGAACCTATCAGAAGGAAATGCTAAGAAGATAATGGCATAATATGCCAGAGGAATCAACTCCAACAAAATATACAAAAATTCCATCATTGTACCTATACCTCGCTCACAAATCAAGGGGTGTAAGTGAGTTTGAATTCAGCACCCCTTACATCAACTATTCACAAGCATTATTATATCAATAACAAGCAATTATTACATCTTTTATTATAGTGAAGGCGCCTTATTATCTAGACAAAGCTGATCTTAAGCTCTTTTCCTAGACCCTTTGCTATGATCTCCAGAGTTTCTATTGAAGGATCAACGGTTCCATTTTCAAGGCGGCTTAAGTTGCCTTGTTTTATACCGCATATTTTAGACAGCTCTGCTTGAGTAAGACCGCATTTTTTTCTCTCCTCTGCAATAAGATATGCAAGAGAAAGCTTTGTTTCTATACTATCTACCTCTTCAAGATAATAATCATCCTGGCAGCATCTGCCCATGTCCAGCATCAAAAAATTGAATATATCGTAATAATCCATTCCATGGGCTGCCATAATAGCACCTAAGTTTTGCCTTTCAGATGGAACGATCCTTTCTAAAACAAAACGCCTAGCTAGCTTATCATCAAGATCGTACTTTCCGTTTTCTACAGCACATGTAAGCATGAATGGAAGATCTTCCTTATCTGCATTCCTGCTTATCTGTATGCTAAAGCTATCTTCTTTTTCATCGTATATGAGCCAACTTTGCGGTGGTCTTTTTTTGTGCTTTTCATTTTTTATTGCAAAAATCCTCATAATGTTTCCACCTGTTCCATATTATCTGCCATATCTTCTCCAAGTGATAATCAGGAAGTATATCATCTAAGCCCTCAAGCAGTGCTTCTTTTGAATTCGATGTGATAGGATCGACTAAAGGTATGCCTTCCATCAACTGAAGATTGTGCTCCAAAGACCTGGTACCGATGAAATTATTTGCCGGTACATCGTCCATCGGATCAAAAGATTTAATCTTATCATCTCTTCCTGCAAGAGGAGCCAGAAATGAAAGTCCATTGTCAAAGAGTGGGGCAGGCCTCATATTGCCCTGTACATCTCTTAAGACTTCAATATTTGCTCCGTGCCTGTCTCTGTTGATGATCAGATAATCGACAAGGATCATTTTGTATATAGTATTCTTCCATCCAAAACGTATACAAAGATCCAAGGGAGACTCTCCGTCTTTTCTATTCATTTCGTAGAAGTTATCCAAAGCTATTTTTCTCTCGCCAAACATACGGTAGTTTTCTGACCGACACATCCAAGTTTCATGTTCTTTACCACCAATGGAAACCAGAGCCTTGAACAATTTGTATTGAAGATGCTCAATGCCTAGGATATTCATCAACCTGCATGCAACGATTTCATTTACACATTCCGAGCCGTAGATACCTCTATATGGATCATAACTCGAAAGTTTGTAATAATATATGGTCTTGTTTCGATCTTCTCTGGCCTTTAGAAGGCTACCGGAAGTGCCTGATGTAACTGCACTTTCAATCCAATCGAGGTGTTTATAGTCATGTATCCGATTGTCTATATCATATACTTTCATAAATTGATAATATATCAATTATGATATATTGTCAATTACCACCTTTGGATCCTGCCTGGGGCGTGTGTCATCACAGACGATCATCCATCACACCTTTTTTCTTCCTGACATTTTAAAACCCCTTTCATTAGAGTTTTTTGTCTAACGAAAGGGGTTCACTTCATTGCAGCCCTTTTCATTTCAGCATCTCTTCAATGCTTCTATATATGATACCTGTATATGCACTGCCGTCTTCTAAAAGTGCTACGACTTTTCCATTTTCTTCGTCGAAGCCTATATCTTTGATCATCTCTCCTTCTTTGCAATCAAATTCGTAAAGAAGTGCTCCGGACTCTGTAGAATATACATATGCTTTGTTTTTTTGAAGACCGCATAGGATTATTATCTTGGTCCCGTCTTTGGAAAACTCGGCTCTATGGCAATACTCATCACCTGCAAGCACATAGCGTATATTACCCTTTTCAAGATCGAACAGTACACACCTTGGGTCGAAGCCTCCGCAGCTTGCCATAAGATTGCCATTAAAGACCAGGTCCTCCACCGATCTAAAGCAGTGCTCTGCTATGCAGTAGACGCTATCGTACTCCTCTTTGTTTTCTGAGAGGTCGAATACTTCTATGAACCCATCTGCATGAGTCCATGCAGCATACCTTATATCCTCGCTGGTATAGCTTTGGGTCTTCCTGCCAGGAGCATTGATGTATATATCTCCCGGGTTATGCCTGAGGTTTATCATTATCTGCCTTCCCGGATCAGTATACCTGACAGCTGAGTACAGTGTTCCGGAATAGCTCTCTTCTTTCTTTTCTGTGGCAAAAAGAGGTGTGACAAGAAGACTGGGTGATGAGAGCAGACCTCCTACTATGACTTTGCTGCTGTCATTTGAAAACAAAGTGGCATCATATGGATAAAGGACATCCCCCGTCTTTATATCGAATATACCGCTAATCCCTCCCGACGCGCTCACATATGCGCCGTTTGAGGAGATACTGCATTCTGTGACTATATTGGATTCGTTCGTCTTTTCCCAGATGATATCTCCTGTCTTAACATCTATCGCTTTAAGATCTGTCGATTTCATAACAAGGATGATGCTGCCGTCGTAGTTGATCTGCACATCGACATCTTCTATGCCGCTTCCTCCGGATAGTATCTGTTTGCCGCTGGAGACATCCCAAACGTAGTATAGGCTTGCAGAAGTCCCTGCAAGATACTTTCCGTCGCCGGAAAACTTCATGGAACCATAGCCGCGCTGTGGATCGAACTCAAGCTGTGTTTCTTTGCTTCCGTCAAGGGACAAAAGCTTCATCCCAGCTCCATAGCCGTGGGAACCTATTGCAACTGAATCCCTGCTTGGCGATAGAGAAACGATGACCGGCTTTGTATAGGATTCGAAAAAGCCGTCGCCACACGGCAGGATCTCCTTTTCTGTTTTCTTTATGTAATTCCAAAGGACCATAGTATCATCTTTTAGGATGAGAAGCGTGCTGTCATCAACAGGAAATACTTCCTCTCCTATCTGCTGCGCAATATCCCCTTCAACGCTGTATTCAGCGAACAACTTCCCGTCTTCAACTGAATACAAGGATACATAGCTATACCAGGAGTCGACCATATAGAAATATTTGCCGTCTAATGTAAAACCCACATCATCAAGCTGGCCAAGGTCAAGCGTGAGATAGTGGTGCTGGACGCGGACCTGT
>CAZALQ010000084.1:0-3235 GCA_964485605.1 uncultured Oscillospiraceae bacterium | reverse complement strand
CCTTGATACCGTATGGATGATCTTCCCTGTAGCAGCATCGATAAGGCAGGCTGAATTGAGATTCGTTATCCCAAGCAGATATCTGTCATCCTGGGAAAAGATCATTTTCGTGAAGCTGCGGTTATTGCTGTCGATAGTTAAGACCGGTTCTAGAGCTTCTGTATAGAGGGCATATTCCAAGGCAGCCGACAAAGCCGTATCATGCTTATTTCCAATATCATCCCTTAGGGTAGATGCTTCTCTAAGACTGCTCAGTGCACTGAGCTTATTCCCTCCGGAGGAGGATATATTGGCTTCTTCTATGAGGAGCTGCATTTGGTTATCTAAGGCAAGGTCCCTTTGCTTTTTGATCTGAGCATTTTTAACAAGAGCAAAGATAAGGAAAGCTGTCAGCAATGCTATGCCTGCGGCAGATGCAGAAGAGATGATCCTAAGACGCCTTCTCTGAGCCCTTTGGCGAAGATCATCATAGCTGACCCCCAGCATAGGAGCAAGTATCCTAAGTTTTTCGTTATTAAGCTCTTTAAGGGATCCTGCAGTGCTCTCTGCTCTTACATCTGCAGCAAGAGGCTCTATCTCTTTTCTTTCTCCGTCCTTTTCAATGAATCTGAGCTGCTCAGGGAAAGCAGTGTCGGGCTCACCCTCTGCGAGGACCGTAAGGATCCTGTCCCTCTTTCCTATAGAGATGAAATAGTCCAGCTCTGCTTTGCACCACTTGGACTCAAGATAGGCAGGGGAGCAGATAACTATGAGCCACTCGGAAGCATCGAGAGCTTTGTAGATATCTCCGCCAAGATCTGTAGAAAGAGGCAGTTCCTCTTCGTCTCTAAAGACCCTTCCCATCTTTTCTATTCCCAGCTTTTCTTTAATATTTTTGGGAATATGGTAGTTTTCGATGAGCGTGTGCAGCTTTGCAGCTATTTCTGCATCGGGAGATGTATGTCTGTAGGATATAAATGCTGTGTATTCCATTGCGGGCCTCCACAAAAACACGAAAAAAGCAATATACCTGTTTTGATTATACAGTATATTGCTTATGTTTCCAATCTATGGATATGACAATGATCTTGCTATGTAGATACCCCGCATATATTCAGTTTTTGAACTTTAATATCACTGTCTGGAGTAAGTTTAATCTTCATAGTTTCCCAAAAACCTTTTCATTATTCTTGTACAATAATGAAAAATATCTCTGTTTACATCTCTGCAAATTTGGATTCAATTCATATGCTTTATTCACTCACGCATACGTTGCATGCGAATTGGCGGTCACAATCATAATAATAACAAACATGACCGTGGATCCTATCGTGCAAACCAGCTGAATCGTTTTAATGATGTTGCTGCGTACGCCTAATAAAAGAAGAACACTGGTAATGATACTGACTGCAGCAAGAACGATCTGCAGATAATACAGAAACGACTGATCCGAAATACTCAGCCTTGCAACAGGGCTGCGGTGCCATTCTCGAACTTCCCCCGTCGGCATCATTGCCCGGTCCGTATAGATCTCTATATTCAGGACAACAAAATATACAATATTCACGATAATGGAAAGAATAGGCATCAGCATTTTTTTCACTCCTTATACCAGCTCATAAATGGATTTTATCAAATGATACCTGCCGGTATGAGGATCACCAGAAGCAGAATCACAAGTCCCCATAAGCAGAGAAGGAAACGAAGACGTTTCTTTGGTTCCATATCGGGAACATAATTTGCTGCGAGGAAGAAAGGTACATAGGTCGTAATGAATACAGGCCAAACACCCCACCATTTGTATACCCAAATGAAGGAATGATTTGATGTACCTGCAAGAAAAGATTCAAACAAAGCAAACAGCAATGCCATTTCTATAGTCACCACTAATCTGCAATCTATACCTTTCCTTCCGTTCTTAGCAAAATATCTGGTACTTGTATCCTCGGGAAGCATATTCCACGATATGATGCCGGCAAGAGAGAACATCATTGAAAGTTCCCAACATACTCCTATGAGGAGAATAAAAGTGGTAGACTCATTGCTTACAGACCAAAGAGGATACCCAAAGAAATGTCCTATTACAGCATTGGCTATCTCATAGAGCCAATGCACTCCGTATAGAGCAAACCCGGCACATATCGCCTTTGTGTTTTTGCTTTTTACCAGTGACCAATAAACATAAAAAACAACCGCAAGGATAAATATAAAGGTCCAATTGAAATTATCCGTGCTCCTTACGACTATTGCATCTACGAGATCCTTAGCCGCTTGAGAACCGTCGCCCCAAAACTGAAAATGCATAGGAAATCCTCCTTCCTGCTTATTAAAAAAAAATACAATACCATTATACACTATTCTAACTATGACTTGTAGTGGTGATGAAATCTGCTCGGGGGCTTATTCAACTAAAAGTAGAATTATCTCAAATTTCTCGTTATTTACGAATCGTTTCTTTTGCCATATCATTTAATCGCGGGCCGCAAAAGAATTAGGAACGAACAATAGCAAAGGAGCAAAATTATGGATACATTAAAAATCGGACAGTATATCCAACATTTACGGAAAGCTGACGCAAAAAGATTTGGCAGAGAAGCTGAACATCTCTTTTCAAGCCGTCTCAAAATGGGAGAACGGTGATACGCTTCCCGATACCGGTATTCTTCTCGATTTATGCGATATACTAAATACTACAGCAGATAAACTGCTCAACGGAGGCAGCCTCGCCCCTGTCGAGCGCAAACTTATGAGGCTTGATGATGTTAAAACAGGATTTCAGTATATGGAAAGCATAGGAAAGCTTTTCGGCGAAGACTGTACTTTTTTCGTGGGCATGATCGAGGGAATCAACGAAAAAATGAATATTGACCTTTTGACCTATCTGAAGGATCCTATGACCCGAGAGGTAATGTATGCGGAGGTGCTGATCCAGGGGATCCTTTCCGGGCGTACCGTAGATATGGACGAAATTGAGGCAAACTTCCAAAACGAAAAGATGGTGAAAGCAATTCGACGCTATCTTGCCAAAGCAAGCGGGAATCCCGAGACAGCAGTATAGACCCTCTGAGAAATCACCCCTCGTATAAATCCGGCGATTTGTGCGAGGGGTGTATTTCGCTCTCAATCCTCGAGACCTTCATGATTGATATATCATGCTCGAAGTGTTGCTCCCTCGTTTTGCCCCGCAAGGACAAAAATAAGGAAAACGGTGCTTTTTTTGGCTGCAGACCTGCGGGAATTGCAGTAAATAACGGGT
>CAZALQ010000083.1:0-7121 GCA_964485605.1 uncultured Oscillospiraceae bacterium | reverse complement strand
CTGACTGCCTCCTAGAAGATTGCCTCAGGTGGACTTGGGGCCCACTGATGACATATGATCCATGATCCAGGCCTGTGGTCTTCAAACTCGTTTATAGGGTATCCGGTATCTGTTCAAAATTCTCCTTAAGAAGGTATATATAGAATACGGATGTAATTGACGGCAGTATAAGTCCTGCAAAGGTGTTTCTCATTCCCCAGTTTGTTATGGTCTGGAAATTGGTAATGATAACGAGTTCGTTGGGTATCATCATCAGGGCAAGGAAGCCTGTGAAAAGTAAGTTCTTACCCTTAAAGTTAAGCCTTGAAAATGCGAAGGCTGCAAGGACTGTAACGCATACCATAATAAGTGTGGTGAGCACAGTAAAGATGATGGTATTGGTAAAATACCTTGCAAGAGGCACTTCCGTAAAAGCATGAACATAGTTGTCAATGGTAGGTGTCAGAGTAAAGAACTTCGGAACCCTCTCCGAGTTATATGCTCCGTAATCCTTTACTGATGTAAGAAGCATCCAGTAAAAGGGGAACAGAACCATCAGGCCCCAAAGGGTAAGCATGATATATGTAAGAGTTTTAAGTACTTTGTTTTCTTTCATCTTTTCCGCCTCCCTTCTATCCTATTTTTGCGCTGTTTTTCCCGCTTGCCATGAGGTTTATGACCGTGATGGTAAGAACTATGGCAAATAGTATTATAGCAGCGGCCGATGCATAGCTTGGATAACCTCCCGAATTGCCGTAAAGCATATCGTACACGTAGCCGACTATGGTATTCATGCCTGCAGCATTAAGATCTGTTCCAAAGAGGGCTACCTCATCGGAATATGCCTTAAATGCCCCTATAAATCCCGTAATTATCAAATAGACTATCATGGGAGATATATACGGAAGCGTGATCTTTGTAAATGTGCGCCATTTGGATGTACCGTCGATCTTTGCTGCGTTGTAATAATCCTGAGGTACAGATGCAAGGGCAGATGTAAGAATGAGTATCTTAAACGGCATTACGACCCATATGGTGTAAAAGCACATTACAAACATCTTGGCCCAATAGGGCCCTTGAATAAAATCAACCGTTTCGCCTCCAAAGAAGGCAATAAGAAGATTGACAAGTCCGTCAGTGTAGGCAGTCTTTCTGAAAAGTATCATAAATACAAGTCCTACGGCCAATGTATTGGTTACATAGGGCAGGAAGAATATTGTCTGGTAAAGCTCCTTTAATTTCTTGATACTTGAAAGTCCAAGGGATATTAAGAGAGCAAATCCCGTAGAAAGAGGTACCGTTATTATTACGATTATAAAAGTATTCTTAACGGCCTGAAGGAAATATGGATCGTGAAGGACATAGGAATAGTTGTATCCTCCGTAGCCAAAGAAGGTCTGCGAAGCGCTGTTAAACCCCTCTTCAAAGCTGTAAATGAAAACATCTATCAATGGATAGACCATGAACAGCAAGAGGAGCACTAATGCCGGCAAAAGATAAAGCCATGCTTTTCTGTTATTTTTGCTAAGCATAAGTCCCTCCTATCTTGAAAGCTCGCACTCAAGGCGCTCTTCGGAAACCTTGTCAAAGAGATAAACCTTGCCGGGCTTTACATTGAAATTGACATAGGACTTATCCTTATCAGGAGCATACTCAGCAATGACTATGGATCTAAAGCTTCCGCCCTCTGCTGCCGGGTGACTTGCGATGACGCTTGTATCCCTTCCCTGAACCTCAACTGATTCAAGGCCGCATTTAAGAAGTCCGCCCTCTTCTACAAGATAGCCTTCAGGTCTGATGCCAACATAGACATCTCTGTCGCTAAGTCCTTTTACGTTAAGAACTGCATCTTCGCCAAGGAAAAGCTTTCCTTCCTTGACTTTGCCCTCAAATACGTTAACGGGAGGAACTCCAAGGAATTTTGCAACAAATAGATTTGATGGATTATCATAAACGCTCTGAGGCTCTCCTATCTGCTGCAGCACGCCATCCTTCATTACGACTATGAGATCTGAAATACTCATGGCTTCGTCCTGGTCATGGGTAACAAATATGGTTGTAACCCCTGTCTCCCTTTGTATCCTCCTTATCTCTTCTCTTGTCTGAAGCCTGAGCCTTGCATCAAGATTAGACAAGGGCTCATCAAGAAGCAGGACTCTCGGAGTCTTAACAAGGGCTCTTGCAATGGCAACTCTTTGCTGCTGGCCTCCTGAAAGTTCTGAGGGCTTTCTGTCAAGATAATCTTCTATCTGTACAAGCTTTGCAGCACCAATCGCCTTTTCCTTCATGGCTTCCCTTGTCATCTTTTGATCCCCTTTAAGATTTTCAAGGGGGAACATGATATTCTGAAGCACTGTAAGGTGTGGATAAAGGGCGTAATTCTGGAATACGAGTCCTATTCCTCTTTTTTCAGGAGGAAGGTTTGTTACATCCTCGTCACCAAAAAAGATGCGGCCTTCTGTAGGCTGTTCAAGGCCGGAAATGAGATTAAGGGTCGTCGATTTACCGCAGCCTGAGGGCCCAAGAAGCCCTATGAGCTTGCCGTCTGGGATCTCAAAATTGAAATCAGATACGGCGACGACATCGTCCTTTATCTTCTTATTTCTGTTGGGAAATTTTTTTGTGAGATGGGAAAGTACTACTTTCATTTTCACTCCTCCTAAAAACAAAAGCTGCGGAAATTTCCGCAGCATAAAAAATCAATTCTTTTTGGCAGCCTCTATAGCCTCAAGGTATTCTTCAAAAGTCCATCCGTTTTCGGTTATGATGCGGGCAGCTTCCTTTCCCACATACCTTATATGCCAGGCTTCATAAATATAGCCTGTGTGAGATCCTACGGTATTAAGGGTACCGTCAATATACCTTAGGATAAAGCCGTATTCATCGCAATGTTCCTTTATCCATTTGCCCTCAGGGCTGTCACCGAAATCATCGCGAAGTTCATACCCTTGACTGGCTGCACCAAGGTCACATGCAAGGCCTGTCTGATGTTCAGACTCCCCTGCTCTTGCGGAATATTTGTTAGCTTCGGATTCACCGTAATTCTTTGCATAGGAATTGAAAAGGCCCTGCTGATATGAATAGGATCTGTATCCTGTGCGAAGCTTCATGTCATAGCCTTCTGCCGCTGCGACATCAAGCATTTCATTTAATGCTTCAGCTGCAACCTTTCTCATGGCATTGGTGCTCTGGGCAGGATCTCCTACACCCTGAACATATCTTTTAACAACCGTAAGATCCTTAGGAGCATAGCTTTCCGTAACGTGATATGTCTTATTTACAAGGACTAAAAGATCATCCGTAACCGCGCTCAAAGGATATGCATCCTTGCTTGTTGTGGTATCCGGCCAATCAAGCTTTGGATCTTCTTCCATGCCGCAGATCTTGCAAACGCCCTCTTCATATACATGATTGCACTGCATACCGCAGATGGTGCAAACTCCGCCTTCAAATGTGTGCTTGCAATAATCCTTTGCAAAGCCGCCGCATATGGTACAGATGCCATTTTCAAAGTTATGCTTGCATCTCTTGGGATTAGGTTTTTTATCTCTTCCTGCAATCAAAACAATTGCTATCGCTACTACGGCAACAATCAGTAAAAAGGGAATAAATCTCTTTAGATTAAGTTTGTATTTTTTCTTACTCATAACATTATTATACCTTAATCAGAGGAAAGAAACACCAAATATATGCAAAGAAAAGCACTAAAAAACTGCTTCCGAAAGGGAAGCAGTTTATTGCTAAAGCCAAATAATTTACTTTGTTCCGTAAATTCTGTCGCCTGCATCTCCAAGACCCGGGAGTATGTAAGCGTGGTCGTTCAATTGACGGTCCTTTGCAGCGATATAAATGTCTACATCAGGATGTGCTTTCTGAAGAGCTTCAATGCCTTCAGGAGCTGCGATGATGCACATGAACTTAATATTCTTGCATCCTCTTGCCTTTACAGCCTCGATAGCATCAACTGCGCTTCCGCCTGTTGCAAGCATCGGGTCTACTACAAATGCCCAACGTTTTTCTATATCATCAGGAAGTTTGCAATAGTATTCGACCGGCTTATGTGTTTCCGGATCCCTGTACATTCCGATGAATCCAACCTTTGCATTGGGGACGAGGGAAAGCATTCCGTCTACAAATCCAAGTCCTGCGCGAAGGATAGGAACAATTGCAATGTCCTCTCCGTCAAGCATCTTTAATGTGCACTTTTCAAGAGGAGTCTCGATTTCAACATCTTTTAAAGGAAGTTCTCTTGTTGCCTCGTAAGTCATTAGGGTTGCAATCTCTGTAACCAGCTGACGGAAATCCTTTGTAGTAGTATCCTTCTTACGAAGAAGTGCTGTCTTGTGCTGAATCAGCGGATGGTCAAATACATATACCTTGCTCATTATTGTTTCTCCTTTAAACAATTCTTATCATTAAAACTGCCGCAAAAAGCGGCAGAAAATATAAACTAGCCCTGAACGTTTTTCATCTTTTCAGCCTGCTCTTCTGTGATAAGAGCATCGATGATTTCGTCCATATCTCCGTCAAGGAAGCTGTCAAGTTTGTACATTGTATATCCTATGCGGTGGTCTGTAACTCTTCCCTGCGGGAAGTTGTAAGTTCTGATCCTTTCAGATCTGTCACCGGAACCTACCAAGCTCTTTCTTTCAGCTGCCTGTTCATCGTGCTGCTGCTGAAGCATTGCCGCATAAATACGGGATTTAAGTTCTATGAAGGCCTTTTCCTTGTTCTTGAGCTGGGATTTTTCATCCTGGCACTGTACGACTACTCCTGTCGGAATATGAGTAAGTCTTACAGCAGAGTCTGTCATGTTGATATACTGTCCGCCGTGACCGGAGGCTCTGAAGGTATCAACTCTGATATCTTCCCACTTAAGATCAAGCTCTACATCCTCTACTTCAGGCATAACTGCGACAGTAGCTGCGGAAGTATGAATTCTTCCTGCGCTTTCTGTTTCAGGAACTCTTTGTACTCTGTGGACGCCTGATTCGAATTTAAGGCGGGAATATGCTCCCTTTCCGACAATTCTTACAACGGCTTCCTTTACACCGCCGATGCCTGTATCATTGATATCGGTAATAGAAGTCTTCCATCCTCTTCTTTCTGCATATCTTGTATACATGCGAAGAAGGTCTGATCCGAATAATGCTGCTTCCTCTCCGCCCGTACCTGCACGGATCTCGAGAATTACATTCTTTTCATCATTGGGGTCTTTAGGAAGAAGCAAGATCTTGAGCTCTTCTGTATACTTCTCAATATCTTCATTGAGCTGATTGAACTCTTCCTTTGCCATCTCTCTCATCTCTTCGTCAAGGGATGAATCCTCAAGCATGAGCTTTGTATCTTCAAGCTCTTCCTTTGCCTTTTTGTATTCTTTGTACTTTAAAACAATGGGCTCCATATCACCCATGTCTCTCATTAATTTTCTCCATCTGCTCTGGTCTGCAATGACCTCAGGGTCTGCAACCAGCATGGAGAGTTCTTCATATTTTTCCAGTATAAAATCAAGCTTAGTAAACATTTCAAGTAAGTATAGCATAAGGCCCGTTCAATCTCAATCAAAAGGGATTAAACTTTAGCCAAAACTTTATATTGACAACAAAATACCAGGAAAGAAAAAGCATTCAGAACAATAAAAAACCGGCTATGCTGGCCGGCAATACTGATGATATTTATCTCGTTTTTAGAAGCAATATTCTATGTATAGAATCAATCCACGAAATATTTATAAACATGCAGGAATCAAGGGCTGCTATGTGTAAAATAACAAAAGATATTCACCGAATTTAAGGGGGTAAATTTTTTCTCAGACGGAAAAAATTTTTATTTTTTGTACCCTGAGCCTAGTGTTTCATTCTTGTTCGTGAAATGTTTTCCACAATGTGCTCAAAGCATTGATATTTAAAGCATTTCACCGTTTTTTCACAAAGAGGCTTTGAGAGGTCTGTATTGTTTTCCACATTCCCCTGTGGAAAACTCTCAACGTCCAAAAACCTTGAAATATCAACGAAATCATGAGTTTCAAATTCCGTCAAGATGGAAGTTTTCCACAGCTTTTCTACATTTCGGATTTTTGTTTCATTCTTTTTTTCATTTGTACATTTTCATCGAATTTTGGTCAATTTTTAAATATTTGACCAGATATAAATCCGAAATTTTGTCGGTTTTCCCTATCATTTTTTTTTTGTATCCGAGGCACAAGAAATTCATCATTGACAAAGCATACGGGGCACAATATATAATGCAGGTATGAGACTTAATAAATATATAGCGCAGGCGGGAATAGCAAGCCGCCGCAAGGCGGACGAACTCATTTCCGCCGGAAAAGTTAAAATTAACGGTGCTGTCTGCACAGCGCTCGGCACGGAAGTTGAAGACGGAGACGTGGTAGTCGTAAACGGAAGAACAATATCTGCTCACGAGGAAAAAACGGTCTATTACGCCCTTAATAAACCTCTTGGATATATTACGACCACATCCGATGAAAAAGGCCGTGAAACGGTCCTTTCTCTCCTTACAGACGTAACCCAAAGAGTCTATCCCGTCGGCAGGCTTGATGCTGACACAACAGGCCTTTTGATCCTTACAAATGACGGGCAGCTTGCGAACAGAATCATGCATCCGAGAAACGAAGTATGGAAAACATATGAAGCTGAAATCAATATAGATATATCGGAAGAAAAGATAAGAAAGCTTCGCGAAGGTGTAGACATCGGAGGATATATAACAAAGCCTGCCAAGGTAAAGCTCCTAAAGCAGACCCAGCATGCAAGCCTCCTTGAAATAAGCATATGCGAGGGCAAGAACAGGCAGATAAGAAAGATGTTCAAAGCCGTAGGCGCAAGAGTAACAGCCCTCGAAAGAAAATCCATAGGAGAAGTAACTTTGGGTCGTACCCATGTAGGAACCTAAAGAAAGCTTACCCAAAGGGAAATAGACTATCTAAAAAACTGCTAGAAGTCTTAATGGTACTTTTCTACGAATCTTAAAATATAGTCCTGATAGCGTTCAGGTTCATTGTAATAACTAAGGCCGTGCTCCGCCTTTGGAGACAGCATTATCATCTTATCAGAGGCACAGGCCTCAAAATTTCTCAAGGTCATCTCCATAGGAACAAAATGATCTTCCTCCCCGTGTAT
>CAZALQ010000082.1:0-7145 GCA_964485605.1 uncultured Oscillospiraceae bacterium | reverse complement strand
AACATGCTTCCCACACACCCAGACTCGGAGCATCTGCAGACGGAAGCTGCGGGATCAAAGGTTTCGTAACAGATGCCATGAAGGGTCTTGATTATGACTACTTCTATACCTGCGGTCCTGAGCCAATGCTCAAAGCTGTATACAATACTTCAAAAACATCAGGTCAATTCAGTTTTGAACGCCGCATGGGATGCGGTTTCGGAGCATGCATGGGATGCTCATGCAAAACAATCACAGGATATAAGAGAATATGCAAAGAAGGTCCTGTCCTTCTTAAGGAGGAAATATTATGGGAAGACTAAGCGTAGATCTTTGCGGAATAGAACTTGATAACCCTATCATTCCTGCATCCGGAACCTTCGGATTCGGATATGAATTTGCGGAAATATACGATATCAATAAACTCGGAACCTTCTCTTTCAAAGGAACCACAAAGGATCCAAGGTTCGGAAATGCAACGCCAAGGATCGCAGAGGTACCCTCCGGCATGCTCAATGCTGTAGGACTCCAAAACCCCGGTGTGGAGAAAGTAATAGAGGAAGAGCTCCCAAAGCTTAAAAAATGTTTTTCCAAGCCTGTTATGGCCAATGTCAGCGGCTTCTCCACAGATGAGTACGTTTATGTTTGCGAGAGGCTGGACAAAGAAGAACAGGTCGGATGGCTCGAGGTAAATATAAGCTGCCCCAATGTGCACGGCGGAGGCATGAGTTTTGGAACCGATCCAAAGGCTGCAGCAGAAGTTACAAAGGCAGTTAAGGCTGTGACAACAAAGCCAGTCATCATGAAACTGTCTCCAAATGTAACAGACATCGTATCCATAGCAAAAGCATGCGAGGACGCGGGAGCAGACGGCATCAGCCTTATCAATACCCTTCTTGCCATGAGAATAGATATTAAAAAGAAGGCACCCATACTTGCCAATGTCACAGGAGGCCTTTCCGGAAATGCAGTTTTCCCAGTAGCAGTAAGAATGGTATACCAGGTTTCAAAGGCAGTTAAGATTCCTGTCGTAGGACTTGGCGGAGTATCATCAGCAAGGGACGCTATCGAGATGATGATGGCAGGAGCCACGGCAGTACAGATAGGAGCTGCAAACCTTGTAGATCCATGGGCATGTCCGAAAATCATTGATGAACTCCCTGGAGTTCTCGATGAACTGGGTATTAATAACATTTCCGACATCATAGGCGCTGCCCATTAAAAAAGTTAATAAATAAAGTATATATAGGTTGTAAGACCGGATAGGAGAAAAATGAAAAGAGACGTAATCATAGCATGCGATTTTGCAAGCAAAGAGGATACTTTAAACTTCCTTGATAAGTTCCGGGAAGAAAAGCCCTTCGTAAAAATAGGAATGGAGCTATTCTATGCTGCAGGTCCTGAAATCGTAAGAGAGATCAAAGCAAGAGGACATAAAATATTTTTAGATCTTAAGCTTCACGATATTCCAAACACCGTTAAAAAGGCAATGACCTCCCTTTCGAATCTCGACGTCGATATTTGCGACCTTCACGCATCCGGAGGCATTGAGATGATGAAGGCAGCCGTTGAAGGACTTACAAGGCCCGACGGAACGAGTCCCCTCCTCATAGGAGTAACGGTACTTACATCCATCAATCAGGAGACCTTGGAGAATGAACTTAAAATAGAGAAGCCGATTCAGGAAGTGGTAATGGACTATGCAAAAAATGCCAAAGCAGCCGGTCTTGACGGAATTGTCTGTTCACCTCTTGAAGCAAAAGCGGTACACGAAACCTGCGGAGATGAATTCCTTACGGTAACACCCGGAATCAGATTTGCAGATGACAGCAAGGGCGACCAGCAAAGAGTCACTACCCCTGCAAAGGCAAAGGAAATCGGTTCAAACTTCATTGTTGTGGGAAGATCCATAACAGCCGCTGCAGACCCTGTTGAAGCCTACAGAAGATGCATGCGCGAATTCGCAGAATAAAGGAGATATAAAAATGAAAGAACTTATTGCAAAAGACCTCTTATCGATCGGTGCAGTATTTTTAAGCCCCGATAAGCCCTTCACTTGGGCAAGCGGAATCAAAAGCCCCATCTACTGTGATAACAGACTTACCCTTACAGCTCCCGCTGTAAGAACGCATATAGAAGAAGGACTTGCATCCCTCATTAAGGAAAAATATCCGGATGCAGAAGTTCTTATGGGAACATCAACTGCAGGAATAGCCCATGCAGCAATAACAGCTCATCTTCTGAGCATGCCCATGGGATATGTAAGAAGCGGAGCAAAGGACCACGGCAGACAGAACCAAATCGAAGGAAAACTTGAAAAGGGACAGAAGGTCGTCGTAGTAGAAGATCTCATTTCAACAGGCGGAAGCGTTCTTGAAGTCGTAAACGTATTAAGAGAAGCAGGAGCCGATGTTCTGGGCATTGTAAGCATCTATACTTACGGAATGAAAAAAGGTCTTGAAAGACTTGCTGATGCTCATGTTACAAACTATTCCTTAACGGACTTTGATACAACTGTAGATGTTGCTGCAAAGGAAGGATACATTAAGGAAGATGATAAAGAAAGACTCATCGCTTTCAGAAACAACCCTTCTGATGAAAGCTGGATTAAGGAAGTTAAATAATGAGAAACCTCTTAGACATAATGGACCTGTCCGTTGAAGAGCTTGATGAGCTTGTTAAAACAGCAGTAGATATTGCGGACAATCCTGAAAAGTATGCAGAATGCTGCAAACATAAGAAACTTGCAACCCTATTTTTTGAACCCTCTACAAGAACAAGACTCAGCTTTGAAGCTGCCATGCTTGAACTCGGCGGAAGTGTAATAGGTTTTTCAGAAGCAAGTTCCAGTTCTGCTGCAAAGGGCGAAAGCGTAGCAGATACAGTCAGAGTAGTTGAAAACTATGCCGATATAATCGCAATGCGCCATCCAAAGGAAGGTGCCCCTCTTGTAGCGATAAGAAATGCTCATATACCGGTTATCAATGCAGGAGACGGAGGACATAATCATCCCACACAAACCCTTGCAGATCTTCTGACAATATACAGAGAAAAAGGCAGTTTTAATAATCTTACCATAGGTCTTTGCGGAGATCTTAAATACGGAAGAACTGTTCACTCCCTTGTCAATGCCATGTCAAGATATGAAGGAACAAAATTCGTATTCATATCCCCTGAAGAGTTAAAAATGCCGAAATACCTCATAACAGATGTTCTCGAGAAAAAGAATATCCCCTATGAGGAAACAACAGACCTTGAGAATGCCATACCCTCTCTTGATATCCTCTATATGACAAGAATTCAAAGGGAAAGATTCTCAGATCCTGAAGAATACGAAAGGCTTAAAAACAGCTATGTTCTCAATGCGGAGAAGATGAAACCGGCAAAGGAAGACATGATAGTCATGCATCCCCTGCCCCGTGTAAATGAGATATCTGTTGATGTGGATTCTGACAAAAGAGCAGTATATTTCAAACAGACTCTCAACGGAAAACACATGAGAATGGCCCTCATATTAAAGCTTCTTGAGGAAGCAAAAAAGGAACCCAAATCCGTTTCTCAGGAGAACTTAAGAACTGTCATTTATGACAGGATCAAATGCACCAACCCAAGATGCATTACGGGAACAGAGCAAGAGTTAAGACATGAGTTTTATCTTGCAGATGAGGAAAAACAAATTTACCGCTGCGCATATTGCGAAAGCGAAGCTGAAGGGAAATAAAGAGAATGAAAAGAACTGATATTAAAAAGATCATGATCATAGGCTCAGGCCCAATCGTCATCGGTCAGGCTGCCGAATTTGACTATGCAGGAACACAGGCCTGCCTTGCTCTTAAAGAAGAAGGTTACCAGGTTATTCTTGTAAACTCCAACCCGGCAACCATAATGACTGATACATCAATTGCAGATAAGGTCTATATGGAGCCCCTTACTCTTGAGTACATAGCTAAAATCATACGCTATGAGCGTCCTGATGCCATCCTTCCTGGCATAGGAGGACAGACAGGTCTTAACCTTGCCATGCAGCTTCAGAAAAAAGGTGTTTTGGAAGAATGCAGAGTAGAGCTTCTCGGAACAAGCAGCGAAAGCATAGAAAAGGCTGAAGACAGAGAGCTTTTCAAGGAAATGTGCATGTCCATCGGAGAACCTGTTATCCCATCGGAAATTACATATAACCTTGAAGAAGCAAAGAAGGCAGCCCTTGATATAGGATACCCGGTAGTACTCCGCCCGGCCTTTACATTGGGCGGCACCGGCGGCGGATTTGCCAATAACGAAGAAGAACTCCTCGAGATAGGAAAGAATGCCTTTGCCCTTTCCCCTGTTCATCAGGTACTCATTGAGAAGAGCGTTAAGGGATATAAGGAAATAGAATTTGAGGTAATGCGCGACGGAGACGATAATGCAATCACCATATGCGGAATGGAAAATGTCGACCCTGTAGGTGTACATACAGGAGACTCCATAGTTGTTGCTCCTATTCTTTCTCTTTCCGACAGAGACATGAAGATGCTCAACGACAGCGCAATTAAGATCATAAGAGAGCTTAAGATCTCCGGCGGCTGCAACGTACAGTTTGCTCTTGATCCGAAATCAAGCAAATACTACCTCATTGAAGTCAACCCAAGAGTATCCCGTTCCTCAGCACTGGCATCAAAGGCATCAGGCTATCCGATTGCAAGAGTCACAGCAAAGATTGCAGTAGGAATGAAGCTTTCCGAGATTCCGGTAGCCGGAGGATTTGCATCAACAGAGCCATCTCTTGACTACATCGTTGCAAAGTTCCCGCGCTTCCCATTTGATAAGTTTACAACAGTACCAAATGTACTCGGAACTCAAATGAAAGCCACAGGCGAAGTTATGGGAATAGGTTCAAACCTCGAAGAGTGCATGCTTAAATCCGTAAGATCTCTCGAAATAGGTGCACATCATTTCTTCCTTCCCAAATTTGCTGATTGGTCTATAGATGATCTTTTAGACTACATTCCATGATGATAATGTATTTGCAATATTCGAACTCTTAAGAAAAGATGTGCCCGTAGAACAAATACACGATTACTCAATGGTAACCGAACTCTTCCTTGAATCATACAAGAAGATCGTAATGATGGAAAGAGAACTGGCAAAGGGACAAGATATCCAGAATCTCAAGAAAGCAAAAGAGATGGGATTCTCAGATAAGTATATAGCATCCCTTTGGAATATGGCTGAGACAGATCTTTATGCCATGAGAAAGCTCCACGGCATAGTTCCTTCCTTCAGAATGGTCGATACCCTTCATACGGGAAAATATATAGCTTATCTTTATTCTTCCTTCAGCGGAGAGAATCAATCAAAGCTCAGCGACAAAAAGAAAATCATAGTTTTAGGTGCAGGACCCATACGTATCGGCCAAGGCGTAGAATTTGACTATTCAACAGTACATGCTGTTCAGACCATAAGAAGAGCCGGCTATGAGGCCATCATCATAAACAACAACCCTGAAACCGTATCTACTGACTATACCACATCAGACAAGCTTTACTTTGATCCCCTTACACCGGAAGATGTAATGGCTATCATCGATTACGAACAGCCTGACGGAGTCATCGTAACCTTGGGAGGACAGACAGCAATTAACCTTGCCCAGCCCCTTACAGACAGAGGAGTAAAGCTCATCGGAACAGACTGCGATGCAATCGATAAGGCAGAAAACAGAGACAGCTTTGAAAAGATCTTACTTGACCTCAATATCCCTCAACCTCAGGGAAGAGCCGTAACAACCATAGAAGACGGCCTTAAGGCTGCCAATGAAGTAGGCTATCCTGTACTTGTTCGCCCGAGCTTCGTACTTGGTGGCAGAGCTATGGAAATAGTAGCAAATGATGAAATGCTTCGTCACTACCTTAAGAACGCAGTAGAAATCGATGCAGATAAACCGGTCCTTGTCGACCACTACATTCAGGGAAAAGAAGTTGAAGTTGATGCTATATGTGATGGATATGATGTATTTGTTCCGGGAATCATGGAACTTGTAGAAAGAACCGGAGTTCATTCAGGAGACTCCATAAGCGTATATCCATCCTACTCCATCTCAGACAGAGTAAAAGGAATAATACTTCAGTACGCAAAGAAGCTGGGACTTGGAATCGGAATTATAGGATTATTCAATATCCAGTTCATAGTTGATGAGAAGGAAGATGTATATATCATCGAAGTTAACCCCCGTTCATCAAGAACAGTCCCCTTCCTTTCCAAAGCAACAGGATATTCCCTTGCCGATATTGCAACAGAAGTAATACTCGGAAAATCCTTAAAGGAACAGGGTATATTCGGCATTTATCCGAATGAAAAGAAACGCCACTACGTAAAGGTACCTGTATTCTCATCAAGCAAGATCAAGGGACTTGATGTATATCTCTCCCCTGAAATGAAATCAACAGGAGAAGCTATAGGATATGACAGTTCCCTTCCAAGAGCTCTTTACAAAGCTCTTCAGGCATCGGGAATGAAACTTCAAAACTACGGTACCGTTGTAGTAACACTGGCTGATGAAGATAAGGATGAAGCCCTTCCGATAGTAAGAAGCTTCTATAACATGGGATTCAATATAGCGGCAACTGAAGGAACAGCAAACTTCCTGAAAGAAAACGGCATCCGTACCCATAGACTTGGAAAGATTTCCGAAGGCAGCAGCGAGATACTCGATTTCATAAGATCCGGATTTGTAAGCTATGTCATCAACACAAGATCGATGACATCAGGAATTCATTTCATGGACGGTGCTGAAATAAGGCGCTGCGCCAATGAAAACGGCGTAACCATATTTACATCTCTTGATACGGTAAAGATCGTAACTCAGGTTCTTGAGGAAATGACCATTTCAATTTCAACAATAGATGCTGAATAATGAGCACTCAAAAGGGGAACCTTCAAATCGAAGGTTCCCCCTTTTTAAATTGCTTCTTAAATTTACAGTGTTACGAGCATGGCCATCATGCCGATAACTGCCTGCTTTCTTCCTGCCATATCATCTTCAGGAAGCGGAGAAGGCATCTCTTTTGCAAGAGTTTCAACGTCTTGTTCAAAGTTGTCAAACTTAATAATCATTTTGTCCCCTCCTATTATGCTCTGTTGTTATAATCTCTGAGCCAGTTGCAGACTGCAAGCAGGTTCTCTCTGTTGGA
>CAZALQ010000081.1:0-7248 GCA_964485605.1 uncultured Oscillospiraceae bacterium | reverse complement strand
CCCTTTCCTTGCACTCCTCGACAGTTCCTACAGCAGGAGGGCATGCCAATGTGGTGCCGTAGCATCCGCACTGATTTCGTTCGCACTGAGTTCTTACATCGTCGTGAAATATGAGGTCTTCTGTCTTTATAACGGCTGCATCTAGGAAACCCGACTCAAATATATTCATCTGAATCAGGGATGCCAACGGACCGTATTGTTCTTCCGTTGCCTTTAGTTTTTCTTTCCAATTATTAAGAAGCTCATCAAAGAATTTTGCTCTGCACAAGCTGCATATGAGACTGTCTGTTTTTGCAGGGCAGAAGTATTCAGCCTTGCCGTCATTTACGACAGTGTAGTAATGTACGGAGCTTTCCGGATGCATGGGAAGCTCGTAAATATATGTTTTAATAAGGCATACATCGATGACGTATTTATGGGCAAGAGGCTCTTCAGCCCAGGTTTCATTAAGAAAGTCCTTTAAAGAGTTTATGAGCTTTTCCGCTTCATCATCATTTACATCCCCTGAAAACAAAGTATTTGATGAGAATCTTCCCAAAGATCTTCTTTGTCTGCCTGAAGCATTTTCTTCTTTTTTAAGGAGGAGCTTATCACAGTCCTCTTTGAACTTTAAAAGAACCTTTCTGTTATCTTCATTCAGCGGGATATTAAGGGATCCTTCTTTTATCTTTATCCATTCATTATCTGAATAGTTTTTAAGTATGTTTTTTGCAAATTCCGATTTTTCCATCAGTTTCTCCAATGAGATCATGCGTAATTATTTTATCAAAAATATCATACCTGTTTTTTCCTCTCCGTCAAGAAAAATAGAGTCAGTAGTATTGACAATATCGAGTATCGATGTTATTCTTTATTTACAGATTATCGATACTCGATATTATCTATAAAAAGAGGTAATGATATGAAAAGCAACAATCTGTTAATGGAACAAAAGGAGAGAAAAATCAAATTTTATAGGCATGTGCCTATGTGGTTTAGTTATATTCATTGTGATGATCTTGCAAGATATCTGGAGGACCAAGCAAGAAACGGTTGGAAGTTCAGAGGATTTCGTATGGGACTTGAGTTCGAAAGGGCCATGCCTGAAAATGTGCAATATGACGTTCAGGTCTTTGCCAAAAATACGGAAATGGATACAAGGCCAGAACCCGATACTGAAGAGTTTGCAGACTACTGCGCTGCTGCAGGCTGGGAGTTTATTGACAGCAGCAGAAAATTTGTCGTCTTTAAAAGGATAAGACAGGATGCTGTTCCGATCTTCACCGAAGAAGAAAAATTTAAGTCAGTATGGAAGGCCGAAATGTCCTTCTTTTGGATGTGGTATGCCATGTATCTGATGTGGGTCGGAATAGTAATTCTAAATCTTAAGAACAATTTTGATACAGTCGTATTCGGTCACAATATTCTATTGTATGCATATGCCATATGGATCATTGAAGCGATTATTGCAACCATCAGACTTCCCTTCCTGATAAAGTGGAAGGTAGACAACAGCAAAGCAGCCGAAATGGGAGAAAAGATCTCATTTGAAGGGAACATTAAGGCAAAGTTTTTGCTCGAATCCCGCAGATTCATATTTATTATGGGGCTATTCGCTTTTGCCTTTGCCGACACTAAATTTAGTTATATATGGATAGCTCTTATCGGCGCATCAGCTTTATCCTTTGGCATAGCCTGGTTTAGACCAAGCAGAGAGGGAAATTGGATCGTTCAGATTGCAGGGTCATTGCTTCTGTTCTTCCTTATTACGACACTTGTAATATCCTCTTCTTTCTCAGACGATGGGAAACGTAAAGGATATGAGCAGTCAAGCCTTAAGATAGAAGATATCATGGAGGTGAAAGGAGAACCCTCATATCTGCGATATGACTATAACAAGACGATTTTTGGAAGCAGGGAGGAACTGAGCTGCACGTACAATACGCCGGGATATGAAGAAGCAAAAATAGAATGGCATAAGACCCATTCGGAAAGCTACCCTGCCGATGAGGGAGAGCAGTATCTTGGTTATACTGTGTATACATCCAAATATGACAGCATAATAGATAAGACGTCAGAGAAAAATCTTAGAAGAATTCAAAATATTTTCAAAGATGATCTGAAAGACGTAAGCAATGAATGGGGTGCTGACTGGGCATATTATTATACAACCGTTAGGTTTCCATCCAATGCGCTCTATAATCATACATATTTAGTTCGCTTCGAAAATACCTATGTTACACTTACTGTATATGAGCCTCTAAGCTCGGAGCAGATCAGCATTATTAAGGGAAAGCTGGGGCTTTAGATATGGCAAGAGAACAGTTTCAAACTTTAACAGAACCCATGTACTACATACTCCTTGCTCTTATGAATGAAAGCTGCGGGGTAGATATTATGGACAGGGTAAAAGAGATATCAAAAGGGAGAGTCCTGATTGGACCCGGTACTCTTTATGCCATGCTTCAAAAATTTGAATCACAGGGCATAGTTAAAATTACAAAGCAGGAAGGGCGTCAGAAGTGGTATATAGCGACCGAAAAAGGGCGTTCTATGCTGGAAGAAGAAATAGACAGGCTGGTAATAATGCTGAAAGATGCAAAGGAAACAATCAAGTAGTTTCATTGCCTGTTTAGAAGTTCATTATCCTTTTTCCATCTGTAGTACTCGGCTACAAGCGGTGTATAGCCGAGTGCTTTTATTTCTTCATACTTTATTTTGTAATTGCCTTTGAAATGCCTTCCGGATGACAAAAAACGAAGATAGCTCAGCATATATTCGTCAATTGTTTTAAGACCGTCTGTTTTTGTAATGACGGGGAAGTAGAACCTGGTCCATGTAAAATCATTATTCCCTGTAAGGTCATAAAACTTATGGTCAAAGCTGTTTATCATGGCTTTTGCGGCCCTTTCAAAGCCGGCATTCTTTTTTATGCGCCAGCGATAGAGCTTTCTGGCCTTTCGTCTGATTTTTGCCTTCATCTTATTTACGGTCGAATCAAACAAATCTATGCTTCCGTCTTCATATGAGAAACCAAGGAACTCCCATTTTTCACGGGGACGGCTTACATGGTATTTATCCATATTAAGGCTCAGATCCATTCCATCAAGGAATTGTTCAATGAATTTTTGGAATAGTTCCACCTGTTGCTGACTATCACAAAATATGATCATGTCGTCTGAATATCTGAAATATGAGATTCCCATATCTTCAAATTTTCTATCCATATCTGCAAGGTATATGTTCGCAAAAAAGCTTGCAAGTGGAACTCCTGCCATGGCACCTCTGTTTTCTTCTATAATCTCGTTGTTATATATGGCTTTATTTTGTCTGAGAAGATTGCACAGGAAGATATAAAGCTCCCTGTCATCGTTTATTACATCATTTAGGATGGATATGAGCTTTTCTGCATTTATGGAATTAAAGTAGTTGTGGATATCAAGTTTTAGAACGTATTTATCTTTAAGATCCTTGATATTTCTTATGTTATCAAAGGCAGTCTTTGCGGTTTGATTTCGCCTGAATGAATAGCAGCTTTGAGGGATTTTGTCGTCATATTTGTAAAGAAGGTATGCAAGTAATTTAAGGACCCAGGTTTCGTCTTTAGAATAGCTGTAGACGATGCGCTTTTTTGAAGAGCCCATCTTTGAGATTTCCCTTTTTGCCGGATATCCGAATTTAAGAGTACTTGTTATGCTTAGATATCTTTTTTCGGCAATAAAAGACTCCAGCTCCTTAAGTTCCTTTTTGCTGAGCTGTCTTTTTTCCTTTTTGTATTCAAGGAATTCTATCCAGGTTTTTTCAGATGATAATTCTTTAAGCAGTGTCATAAATAAAAAAGAAAGAGAAAATGCTTTGAAGTAAGCAATTGCTTACGATACCGAACGGTACCTAATCCCGGTTGCCTGCAAAGCCTTTAATTTAGGGATGGGCTGCGTCCTCCGCAGGCGCAAAATATTGCGTTTCTCTTTCTTTATAAACAGGTTTAAAGATATTTATGAAGTCGTTCGGAAATATATTCCGGAAGGTTTGGAAAATGCTCTACAAAGTTGATGAATGTATATCCTTTGCCTTCTGCAAATTCTCTGCTCCAACGATATTCTCTGTGGGCAGTTGTGGTTTTCCCTATGAGCATCATTATGAGTTTAGGAGTGTTCCCGTCACAAACTACGATGGAATAATCCATGAACTTGCCTGTGCCTCCAAATTCTCTCGGAGAAACATTTTCTCTTACGGTGTAGGAAGGGAATTCATTTGCAAGACATTCAAGGATCTTTTCTCTGCAGCTTTTTGTTTCATCAAATTCTTCAGGGAAATAGTCATGGCTGCTTTCGGAGCTCGAAGAAAAGACCGGTTTTTCGTCATCGACGCCAAGCTCATCTTTAAGCTCATCTACGGCTTTCTTAAGGTCATCTTTGTGCTCTTCAAAACTGTCCTTTAAGGAACCGAAAAGATCTGCAGCTTTTTTCTTGTTTTCATCACTTGCAACATCTTTTAGCGCTTCAGCGCCTTCTTTGAGTATCTTATCCAAAAGTCCCATATTATGCCTCCTGTGTATAATTCTTACAATTGCTCTATGGCCATTATACAATCAAAGGAAGCATATGAAAACAACAAATTATGGAAATTTATTTTTGGTTATTATCCCCTTGCTCTTTCATATTATTTTTGCCGTGATTTTTCTTCCAATCTTTTATCTGCTCGAGGCGTTCTTTATACCTTGATTCATTGCCCTGTTCTGTCGGGGTATAGTACTCTTTGCCCTGAAGGGATTCGGGAAGGCAGCTCATGTCTGTCAGCTTATCTTCATAATCATGGGCATATTTATATCCCTTACCGTAGCCAAGCTCCTTCATGAGCTTTGTGACGCCGTTACGGATATGCAGGGGTACGGGTTCTGAAAGCATTTTTTCAGCGTCTTCCTTTGCTCTCATGTATGCGACATCAAGGGCATTGGATTTGGGCGAAAGTGCCAGGTGAACGACCACCTGAGTCAGATTTACGGAGCATTCCGGCATGCCTATAAAGTGGCAGGCCTGATAGGCTGCAACGGCCATATCAAGGGCTCTTGGTTCTGCGAGGCCCACATCTTCGCTGGCAAAACGGATGAGTCTTCTTGCTACATAAAGTGGATCTTCTCCTGCTTCAAGCATCCTGGCAAGCCAGTATACTGCAGCGTCAGGATCGGAATTTCTCATGGATTTATGAAGAGCTGATATGAGATTATAGTGCTCCTCTCCGTTCTTATCATAGAGAAGTGATTTTTTTGATGTACACTGTTCAACCGTTTCCTTTGTAACCGTAGTAACGCTTCCCTCAAGGTCTCCGTTTAGAACAGACATTTCCAGGGTTGACAGGGCTGTCCTTGCGTCTCCGTTTGCAAAGACGGCTATCATGCGGAGTACGTCATCGTCTATATGGATCTCTTCATTCCCAAAGCCCTTTGGGCTTTCGACAGCTCTTCTTAGGAGTTTTACGAGATCGTCCTCTGTCAGGGCTTTCAAAACAAATACTTTGCATCTTGAAAGAAGAGCGCTGTTTACTTCAAAGGATGGGTTTTCGGTTGTGGCGCCTATGAGTATTATGCTTCCCTTCTCGACAAAGGGCAGAAATGCATCCTGCTGGGCTTTGTTGAAGCGGTGGATTTCGTCGACGAAAACAATGGTCTTTACACCAAATCTTCTGTTATCGTCAGCCTGCTGCATTACTGTCTTGATTTCCTTTATGCCGCTTGTTACAGCAGAAAAGTTTACAAACTCAGCCTTTGTCTGGTTTGCGATAACATTGGCAAGGGTCGTTTTTCCTACCCCCGGAGGGCCCCAGAATATCATGGATGATACAGCATCATTTTCTATGATCCTTCTTAGGATCTTTCCCTTTCCGATCAAATGCTGCTGACCTACGATTTCATCCAATGATTGCGGCCTCATCCTTGCGGGAAGGGGCTGAGCCATACTTTTTTCAAATACGTTTATTTGCTGCGTAAAAGGCATATATTAAGTCTCCGTAATTAGATATCTTTCTCCATATATCTTATCACATATTTCTCTTCCTGTGTCTTAGCTCCGTTGAAGCTGAAGCCAAGTCCCTGCCAGAAGTTTTCAGCTTCCGTATTGCCCTCTATGCATCCAAGGCGAAGCTTATCATATCCAAGACCTGAGAGAGCAGCCCTTATATCTGCAAAGAGTTGTGAGCCAATTCCCTGTCCCTGCATCTTGGCATCTACTATGAACCAGCCTATGAATGCATCATCAGGCTCTTTGTATCCTGTTATGAGATCAAGAAGGGCGATGAGCTTTTCATTTTCATCATAAAAGCCTACAAAATGCTTATCTTCCATTCCTGTGCCGTCAGGAAGCTTTGTTATTACTTCCGTAAGGTTTTGCTTTGACGGTCTTTCATGGAGATATCTATAATACCTTCTGTTATCCTTGCACAGGTTATATACATCCTGAATATCATCCTCTGTGATGGTCTTTACTTTGTATTGAGTAGAGAGTATGGAAGGATTGAATTCATTTCTTTTATGATGGCTTTCTTCATAGTCGACGGCCTGCCTGAACTGTGTCTCATAAAGTTCTTTGTATACTCCGCCTTTTGCGAGGAGCTCATCATGGCTTCCCTGTTCTTTTATGACGCCGTCCTTTACGACCATAATGCTGTCAGCCTTTAATATCGTCGATAAGCGATGGGCTATTACAATGCTTGTTCTTCCTTCCATCATGGCTTCCAAAGCATCCTGAATTGAGCTTTCGGATATGGAGTCAAGGGCGGAGGTTGCTTCATCGAGGATAAGTATGCTGGGATTTTTAAGAATGACTCTGGCAATTGACAGTCTTTGCTTTTCTCCTCCTGAAAGCTTAAGTCCTCTGTTTCCAACCTGGGTATTATATCCATCCGGCTGAGAGGCTATAAAATTGTGTATGTTAGCTATCTTGCAGGCATTTATTACTTCTTCCTCTGTTGCATCATCCTTTGCATAGAGGAGATTCTCCATAATAGTCCCGTTAAAGAGGTAGGTATCCTGAGTTACCATGCCTATGTTTTGTCTTAAGTATTCAAGATCAAAATCTCTTACATCAACGCCGTTAATGCTTACGCTTCCGTCCCAGACATCGTAGAGCCTTGGAATGAGATTAACTACAGTCGATTTTCCCGAACCTGACGGACCGACTATGGCATACATCTTGCCTCCGGGAACCTTGAAGTTGACATCGGTAAGAATCGGATTTCCTTCCTCATAGCCAAATGCTACATGCCTATATTCGA
>CAZALQ010000080.1:0-7275 GCA_964485605.1 uncultured Oscillospiraceae bacterium | reverse complement strand
GGAACCAGAAGTTCTTGCTGTCTCTGTAGCCGTAGTCTACGGGAAGAGGCGGGAAGTCGGAAGATTTGACACCGTTGATTATGGCATCGCTGTATCTCTTCTTCATGAGGATCCTGTCTATCTTTAAAATGAAGTGAGCACCAAACTGTGATGTGATTCCGTTAAAGTCATGATAGGGAGGTTCATAGCCGTTTAATTGTCCCGGCTGATCATTTTCTGCATGGTCAAGTTCTCTTACCCATGTGCATTCAATGGCCTGAATGGCATCTGTAAGTACCATAGGTCTTTTCTCGCCTGTTTCTTCTTCGATCTGGCTCTTTTCAAGCCTGAAGTTGCACTTGGCCATCTTTTCCTTTGTGGTATCTCCCGGCCAGCTGAGCTTTACGGCTTCCTTAAAAGTCTTAGGATTGTCATCTATGAAGTTAAGTGTGCACTTTCCGTTCCTTAAGAGGTTCTGGGCAGTGTTCGAAGAATTTCTGCATGACAGAAGCATGGCATAAAAATCTTTTCCTGCAACATAATAGGGCTGTACCAGTGAGTAGGGTCCAAGGTTGGTGCTTCCGTCCTCACAAAGGGTGCTTATTATGACTGTAGGCATTGGGAAGAAAAGCGATGTCTGGTAAAAGTTATCTACTATTCTTAAGTTCTCAAAACTGCTCATAAAATATGTCCTCCATAAGTTACTTGTAACAGTATATCATATTTGTTTGAATAAGTAACAGGGTTTTGTACAAATAAATAAAAAATGAAAGAAGAAGCGATTTTGGTTTGTAAAAAGATACAATACATTCAGTTAGTTTTAGCTTATATTAAAATTGACACTTGGGTATTATTGTAATAAAATTCATTCAATTTCAAAAAAAGACATGTTCTGCCGCATGCGCAGATTAAAAGGGAAACCGGTGCGAATCCGGTACGGTCCCGCCACTGTGATAGGGAGAAAAAGACATTATGTCACTGAAAGGATAAACTTTTGGGAAGGCGTCTTTTTCGAAGATCTTAAGCCAGGAGACCTGCTTGTCTTTATGTAGTGTGTTCATACGGATGATATGAAAGCTATGCTTAAGACATGTATCATTATTATGTCTTTTCTTTGCGTTATCAGTCCCGCGTGAGCAGGGACTTTTTTGTTTGGAGAAACTTTATGGACGAACTTAAAAATGCCATACGAAACAATTGGAATAAAAATGCGCACATGTATGACAGCCAGTTTCAACACGGGCTTCATTCATCTGAGGAAAAAGAGGCTTGGCTTGATTTATTATCGGTGCTTGTTCAGGGCGAGGACAAAAAGATCCTTGACGTCGGAGCGGGCACCGGTTTTTTATCTTTGCTCCTTGCAGAACTGGGGCACACTGTAAAGGCCGTAGACCTTTCGGAAGGTATGCTTAATGAAGCAAAGCTAAAGGCTGAAGAGATGGGCTTTTTAGATAAGATTTCTTTCGCTCAAGGCGATGCTGAGAACTTAGATGAACCGGATGAGTTTTACGATGTGGTCATAAACAGGCATCTTCTTTGGGCTATGCCAAACCCGGACCAGGCCATAAGTGAATGGAAAAGGGTACTCAAACCCGGCGGCAAGCTCATCATCATAGACGGAGACTGGCATTACAATCTGCCTTCAAATAACGCGAAGATATTCCTTGGCAAGGCCCTTACCCTTGTGACAGAGGGAAAGAATATGTTCAAAAAATACAAGTCTGAAACAGCAGGGAAACTTCCTATGACTATTCCCAAAAACGCGAAGGCAGCGCCTGAGAGAGTAAAAAGGCTTGGCTTTGAAGTAACTGTATTGAGAGCAAAGGATATTGAAGAGGCCGAAAAGAAGGTCATGCCCCTTAAGGCAAGGCTTTTAAATCCTTATCACAGGATAATAATCATCGGAAAAAAGACGGAATTATCGGCACAAGGCTGATGATATAGAGAAAAAAGGAGAAAAAATTATGAAAAAGACAATGTCACTGCTGCTGATATTTGTTCTTGCGCTGTGTATGTTTACAGGCTGCGGCAAGGACAATACGGCGGACAAACCCACCGAAATCGTTGTGAGTGCCGGAGCAGGCTCTCAGATCACAAGCGGAAATTTCGATCCGCTTCAGGGCTTTATGAAACAGGGATTCTTCCTTCTTCACAGCCCGCTTCTTACCTATGATGCCAATCTCAACATGGTCAATGACCTTGCTGACGGAGACTTCACGGTAAGTGCAGACGGACTTGAATACACATTCAAGATCCGCGATGATGCATACTTCTCAGACGGGAGCAAGGTAAAGGCCTCTGACGTTGCATTCACCTACACCAAGATGAAAGACGCAGGTCTTGATATCGACGTATCCGCCATGGATCATGCAGAAGTTATCGATGACAGAACAGTTAAATTCGTTCTTTCAACACCTCAGTCCACATTCCTTGATCAGGTATGCCTCATCGGAATAGTTCCTGAAGCTCTTTACAATGAAAACTATGCAGCTACAGGCGTAGGCTCAGGCCCATGGAAGGTCGTTCAGTGCGACGTTGACCAGCAGACTATTGTTGAGCCGAATGAATACTACTACGGACAGAAGCCTTACTTCACAAAGGTAACCTTTGTAAACCTTGATGAAAAGGCTGTTATTTCCGCACTTAAGGCAGGCGAGATCGATGTCGCTGATATCAGCGCAGAGTATGCTGTCGAAAAAATCGAAGGAATGCATCTTGTAACAGTTGATACCATCGACGTTCGTATGATGACCATGCCTACAACTCCCGTTCACGAAAGAGCTTCTGACGGAAAGACCGTAGGAAATCCTGTTACTTCCGATCCTGCAATAAGAAAAGCTATCAATATCGGAATTGACAGAGATAAAGTTATTGAAGAAGCATACAACTCCATAGGAAAAGAAGGATCAGGTATGATTGGTGCCTATGCTCCCGATCTTTCCTTCGAAGACGGAAGAGTTGAAGAAGCAAAGAAGCTTCTTGAAGATGCCGGATGGGTCGATACAGACGGAGACGGCATCAGAGAAAAGAATGGGGTAAAAGCAGAGTTCAATGTTTACTCCATGGCAGTCCAGATGGAGCGTTATTACTGCTCACTTGCAGTTGCAAATCAGGCTAAAGAACTTGGAATCCTCATGAACTGCTTCTCAGTTGAAAGCTCCGAAACAGTTGCCAACAAGTGGACAAGCCCTGTTATATACAGCCTTGGCGAATACACTGCAAATCAGGTTAAATCCTGGTACTACACAGGAACAAGAATGAACTGCGCAAGCTATTCAAATCCTGAAGTAGATAGATATATTGAAGCCGCAATTGCTGCAACATCCATTGAAGAAGCGAATAACAACTGGAAAAAGGCTCAGGAAATTGCATCGGAAGATCTTCCTTACATCTTCCTTGTAAACCTTGAGCATTGCATTATGGTACGTGACGGCCTTGACCTTGGCAAACAGATCCCGAATCCTCACGGACACGGTGCACCTATCATAGGAACAATGAACCAGTGGAAATGGGAGAAATAAAGTAGGAGGAACAAATAATGCATAATGCCGGTAAATTTATACTTCGCCAGCTTTTGCGATCTGTCAGTTTACTTGTTGCCGTATGTATATGCTCCTTTCTTTTAATATCCTCCTCTCCCATAGATCCAATAGACGCATATATCGGTACTGAAAGCAGTATTTCCGATGAACAGCGTCAGGCGATAATAGAATATTGGGGGCTTGATAAAGCCCCCATAGAACGCCTTGGAATATGGGCGAAGAATGTATTTCTTCATGGCGATTTAGGCGAATCTATCGCATACAAAGAGCCTGTTGCAAGGGTCATATCTAAAAGATTTAAAACATCCCTTGCCCTGATGGCTACTACATGGATATTGTCAGGCATTATAGGCTTTATCCTCGGAGTTCTTACGGGAGTATTTAAGGAATCTCTCTTTGACCGAATAGTCAAGGGATTCTGTCTTGTGATGGCGTCAACTCCCGCATTTTGGATAGGTATACTCGTCATAATGCTTTTTGTTGTAAAGCTAGGATGGTTTCCTCTCGGAATGTCGGTCCCCCTTGGAGTGCTTTCTGAAGATGTAACCTTTTGGGACAGAATTTATCATTTGATCCTTCCGGCCCTTACGCTTAGCGTCACAAGCATTTCCAGCCTTACACTTCATACAAGAGAAAAGGTCGTTGATGTGATGAGCGGGGAAATGGTCCTTTACGCAAAATCAAGAGGCGAGACAAGAAAACAGATCATATCAAGGCACCTCATAAGAAATATCGCTCTTCCTGCAATTACAATTCAGTTTGGAAGCTTCAGCGAATTATTTGGAGGAAGCCTTCTTGCAGAGCAGATATTCTCATATCCCGGGCTTGGAAGCGCAACAGTAAGAGCTGCTACAAAGGGAGATATTCCCCTTCTTTTAGCTCTTGCCATGTTCTCGGCCCTCTTTGTTTTTATGGGAAATATGCTTGCAAATATCCTCTACGGTGTACTTGACCCGAGGATCAGAGAAGGAGAGGAGGTCCGAAATGGCTAAGAAAAAAGGCTTAAACAAAAGGACTGCTCTTCTGATTGTAGTCATAATCATTCTTGTGGTTATAGCAGGCCTCATCATATGGGGATCTTTAATGGATCCTGTCATGTACAAGGAAGACTTTTCAGCAAAGCATCAGGCGCCTTCCTGGGAACATCCCTTTGGTACCGATGCCATAGGACGTGACATGTTCTATAGGAGCATAAAAGGACTTTCCGCAAGCCTTCGCATAGGTCTTTTTGCAGCTTGCGTCGGTGCAGGCATAGCCCTTGTCTTCGGCCTTGCTGCATCACTTCTCGGACCCAAAGTCGACGGCGTTATCACCTGGATGGTAGACCTTTGCATGAGCCTTCCCCATCTGGTACTGCTGCTCATACTTTCCCTTCTCTTTGGGAAGGGCGCAAAGGGAGTTGCATGTGCCGTTGCCTTTACCCATTGGCCGAGCATTACCAGGCTTGTAAGAGCGGAAGTAAAGCAGATTGCCACTACGAAGTTCGTAAAAACTGCCGAAAAGTTCGGACAAAGCAAAGCAAAAATTGCAGTTCAGCATGTCATTCCCCATGTTTTCTCACAATTTATAGTGGGACTGGTTTTGCTCTTCCCCCATGCGATAATGCATGAGGCTTCGGTTACTTTCCTTGGATTCGGTCTTTCCATGGATTCTCCGGCAATAGGTGTCATCCTTTCCGAGTCCATGAAATATATCCCTCTTGGATATTGGTGGCTGGGACTTTTCCCGGGACTTCTCCTTGTCGGAGTTGTTCTTTTGTTCCACCTCCTTGGAAAGAATATTGAGATACTGCTGAATCCCCATACGGGTCAGCTTTAAGGAGGTTTAATATGTCAGAAAAGAAAACAGTACTTGATGTAAATAACCTTTCGGTAAGCTTCCGTATGTATACTGAGGGCACAAAGCAGCATGACCTTGAAGTAATACCCAATTTAAGTGTTCAGGTCTATGAGGGCGAGATCCTTGCAGTAGTCGGCTCAAGCGGCTCCGGAAAGAGCATCTTGGCAACTTCCATCCTAGGACTTCTTCCAGGCAATGCGACCGTGACGGGGAGCATTAAATACATGGGAGAAGAACTTACGCCTGAAAGACAGGAAGCCTTAAGAGGAAAAGAAATAGCATATATACCCCAGTCGGTCGCTTACCTTGATCCGCTGATGAAGGTCGATAATCAGGTGATCGGAGTCAGAGGAACAAAGGAAAAACAAAGAGAGCTTTTCAAAAGGTTTGACCTGGATGAGAGGGTAGAAACGATGTATCCCCATCAGCTTTCAGGAGGAATGGCAAGAAGAGTCCTTATATCTGCTGCTGTAATGGAGGAAGCAAAGCTCTTTATAGCCGATGAACCGACTCCCGGTCTTAGCATCGATCTTGCCATGGAGGCTTTAAAGGTCTTCAGAGAGCTTGCAGACAGCGGCAAATCAGTTCTTCTCATAACTCACGATGTGGATCTTGCATTAAATGTTGCAGACAGGATTGCTGTCTTCTATGCAGGAACTACATTGGAAGTTGCACCTGCAAAGGATTTTTCAGGTGAGGGAGAGAGATTAAGACATCCATATACAAAGGCCTTTTATGCGGCTCTTCCGCAGACCCATTTTAAGCCGATTCCCGGTATTCAGCCCTATGCGGGCAAGCTTCCCGAAGGATGCGTATTCTCGCCAAGGTGTGAACACTGCACGGAGGAGTGCTTAAAGGAAAGACCCGAAATGAGAGAATTAAGGGATGGATTTGTGAGGTGCTGCCATGCTGTTTGATATACGAAATGTTTCATTCCGCTATCCCGGAGGCCCCATGGTCTTAAAGGATATAAACCTCCAAATAGAGGAAGGCGAAAGGATAGGTCTTCTCGGTCCATCCGGCTTTGGCAAAAGCACTCTGATGCAGCTCATGGCAGGATATTTAAAGCCTACCGAAGGAGAAATACTGTATAAGGGGAAACCTCTTCCAGAGAAGGGATATAACCCTGTACAGCTCATTTGGCAGCATCCCGAACAGGCAGTAAACCCAAGATGGAAAATGCAGAAGATATTAAAGGAAGCATGGATTCCCGATTCGGATATTCTAAAGAAATTCGGAATTGAAGAAGAGTGGCTTTCCCGCTGGCCCATAGAGCTTTCAGGCGGCGAGCTGCAAAGATTTTGCATAGTAAGAGCTTTAGGCCCTAAAACAGAATTCCTCATTGCAGACGAGATGTCAACCATGCTCGATGTCATAACCCAGGCGCAGATATGGAATGCTGTCACAGATGAGGTCATAAAAAGAAATCTTGGCATGATTGCAGTAACACACAACCCGGTACTTGCTCAGAAGGTATGTACAAGGTGCATAGAGCTTTCAGAAATAAACAAAGTAAAAGTTGAACTGAAAGAAATATAAAGGCTAAAACTCCGGATACCATCCGGAGTTTTTTGGCGGAAGAAATTGGGATTTGTGATATAATTGCAGAAATGATATGAGAGGGGATAAACATTATGACATTTGAAGAAGCAAGAAAACTTAATGAGACAATGGTTACAGAAGATCATCTTCTGCTGCATGCCCTTAATGTTTGCTATGCAATGGAAGCCATGGCAAGGCATTTCGGAGAGGATGAAGAGCATTGGAAAGCTGTAGGCATCCTTCACGATTATGATTACGAAAAATATCCGGACGAGCATCTTCAGCATACAAAGGATCCGCTCCTTGCAGCAGGTGTCCCTGAAGAAGACGTAAGGGCTATACTGAGCCATGGCTGGGAAATATGTTCTGATGT
>CAZALQ010000079.1:0-7431 GCA_964485605.1 uncultured Oscillospiraceae bacterium | reverse complement strand
AATTTATCTTTTTAGATAGAATTGGGAGAGTCGGTTGGACTTTTCGGAGCTATCGGCGCAGGTAAGTCATCCATAATGAAACTCCTTCTGGGGCTTGTTTTCGGAGAAGGAACCATACTTATCGACGGACTTGAGATGAATAAGGAGAATCTCTCTGAAATAAGGAAGAAACTCGGATTTGTGCTTCAAAATTCCGATAACCAGATGTTTATGCCAACGGTTTTTGAGGATATGATGTTTGCTCCTCTTAACTACGGTATGAGCAAAGAGGATGCTGAAAGAAAGGTTGACCTTATCCTTGAAAGACTCAATCTTTCGTATCTTAAGAATAGGTATAACCATAAGATATCCGGCGGAGAGAAGCGCATGGCTGCCATTGCCACAATACTTGCAATGGAACCTGAAGCAGTCCTTATGGATGAACCAACCTCAGCTCTTGATCCATATAACAGACGAATCGTGATAAATACAATAAATGAGATGGAAGAGAAAAAAATCATTACATCTCATGACCTTGATATGATACTGGATACCTGCAATAGAGTTATACTGATTTCAGGGGGAACTCTTATTGCCGACGGCCCTTCGGAGGTTATTTTAAAGGATAAAGAACTGCTTGAAGCAAATCATTTGGAGCTGCCTTTAAGATTTCAAAAATAGAGGCTGTAAGGTACGATATGAATGACATAGAAACTGCAATTCTTTGATAAGAATTGCAGTTTTTCTTTGCGCCCGGTATGGATAAGAAAGTGTAAATAAGATATAATAACTTGTTGCGCATAAATGATAGGAGGAAGGCTTAATGAGGTATCCTGAATTCCTGAAAAAAGGACAAACAATAGGTTTTGCAGCCCCGTCTTTCGGAGCAAACATAGAGCCCTATAACTCCCTTTTTAAGGAGACTGTTTCCAACTTTGAAAAGATGGGATATAAAACCCTTCTTGGACCTAACTGCTTTGAAGGCAGGGGAATAGGTATATCAAATACTCCGGATAAGTGCGGTAAAGAGCTTACGGATATGTATCTGAGCCCTGACTGCAATATTCTTATCTCAGTCGGCGGAGGTGAGTGTATGTGCGAGACCATAGATCATGTTGATTTTGATGCTGTAAGAAAAGCTCAGCCGAAACTGTTTATGGGATATTCTGATAATACCCATTTCACTTTTCTTTTAAATACTTTATGCGACGTTGCCTCCGTTTACGGGCCCTGCGCTGCTGAATTCGGAATGAGACCCTGGCATCCGGCTGTAAATGATGCGCTGGAGGTTTTGTCAGGAAGAAAATATGCAGAAAGTTATGAGCTTTGGGAAATAGATCAGCTTAAAAATCCTGATAATCCTTACGCAGGATATAACTGCACGGAAAAGAATAGCTTAAGGGCTTTTCATGGCAATCAAGAGATTCAAAATACAGCCCTTTCAGGCAGGTTTATAGGCGGGTGCATAGATGTACTCCTCGGCATTGCCGGAACTAAATATGACAAGGTTCCTGAGTTTTGCAATAAATATAAAGAGGACGGCATAGTTTGGTTCCTTGAATCATGCGATCTTTCCCCCATGGACTTTAGAAGAGGACTTTGGCGCCTTAAAAACTGCGGATGGTTTGAGAACGTGAAAGGCTTTGTGTTTGGAAGGCCCCTTCATTATGGAGAAGATTTTATGGGTGTGACCTTTGAATCCGCAGCAAAGGATATGCTTAAAAGTTATGATGTGCCCATGATATTTGATGCAGATATCGGTCATCTTCCTCCCATGATGCCAATTATTTCAGGAAGCTTTGCAAATATTAAATACGACGGAAAACTTCGTATCGATTACGATTTGATATAGAGAGAGGGTGTTTTTATGAAAGATCTTAATAAAGAATTAATTGATTTTATTGCCTCATCTCCAAGCATGTTCCATACATCTGAAACCATAGGAAAGTATCTTATGGAATCAGGGTTTGAAAGACTTGAAGAGGGAAAAAGCTGGAACCTTAAAAAAGGCGGGAAATATTTTGTCACAAGAAATAATTCAAGTACTATAGCTTTTGATATTCCAAAAAGCATTAAGGATTATCATTTTCAGCTTGTGGCAAGTCACGGAGATTCCCCTACATATAAGGTAAAGGCGCAGGGAGAGCTTTCAGGACCTGCAGAGTACTTAAGACTTGATGTGGAAGGCTACGGCGGAATGATAGACTCCACCTGGCTTGACAGACCTCTTTCCCTGGCAGGAAGGGTACTTGTAAAAGAGAATGAAAAGATAGTCTCAAAGCTTTTATACATAGACAAAGACATTCTTTTAATTCCAAACCTTTGCATACATATGAACAGGGAAGTCAACAGCGGATATGCCTTTAACAAGGCAGTAGATCTTTGCCCGCTTTTCTCTGCAGGAGAGCTTAAAAAAGGCGATTTTGACAAGATGGTCGCAAAGGAGCTTAAGGTTAAGCCCGAAGACATCATTTCAAAGGATCTCTTCCTTGTAAACAGGCAGGAGGGAAAGGTATGGGGATATAAAAAGGAATTTGTATCCACGCCGAAACTCGATGACCTTCAGGCTGCATTTTCTTCATTAAAAGGCTTTATTGAAAGCAAGAACAAAGGATGCATAAATGTATATGCATGCTTTGATAACGAAGAGGTCGGATCCGGAACAAAGCAAGGAGCTTTTTCTACCTTCCTTAAGGATGTTTTGGAAAGAATAAACGAGCAGCTCGGAAAGAATAACGAGGATTTAAGAGTGGCACTTGCAAAATCCTTTATGGTAAGTTTTGATAACGCTCATGCTCTTCATCCGAATCATCCCGAAAAGAGCGATGCTGTAAACCAGTGCTATATGAACAAGGGCATTGTAATAAAGGAAAATGCTGCTCAGCATTATACAACGGATGCTTTCTCAAGAGCTGTGTTCCTGGAAATATGCAAAAAGGCCGATGTTCCGACCCAAGTGTTTGCAAACAGAAGTGATATGGCAGGCGGCGGCACCCTTGGAAATATCTCCAACGCACAGGTCAGCCTTCATGCTGTAGATATAGGAATAGCACAGCTTGCAATGCATTCATCATATGAAACGGCAGGAAGCAAGGATACAGAATATGCAGTAAAAGCAATCAGAGAATATTATTCATCTCTCATCGAGATTGAAGATTCAAATAATTTCAAAGTAGATTAAGAGGTAAAAAATGAAACAAAATAAGATCATGAAAAGAAGTGAAGTTCCTGAAGAGTTTACATGGAAGCTTTCCGACATTTTTGAAAGCGACGATGCATGGCTCGAGGCTTTAGAGGAATTAAAGGCTTATCCAAAGAAGTATACAAAGCTTCAGGGAAAGCTTGGCGAAAGTGCTGCAAATCTTCTTAAGTTCTTTAAGCTTGAAGATGAAGTAACTTTAAAGCTGGAGGCTGTATACAACTATGCTTCCATGAAGGGCGATGAAGATACATCAAACAGCAAGTATCAGGACTTCAGAGGAAAGGCTATGAATATCTATATGGTCATTTCCGGCGCGTCAGCCTTTGCAAGCCCTGAAATCATGGCTATACCTGATGAGACTCTCGAAGGCTTTTACAAGGAAAAGAAAGCTCTTAATACATACAAGATCAATATAGACAGGATAAGAAAAGCAAAGGATCATATACTTTCACCTGCAGAAGAAGCCATAATGGCAGCAACAGGAGAGCTTCAGGCAGCTCCTGAAAACATCAATTCACTCCTTCAGGATGCAGATCTTAAGTGGGACGATGTAGTAGATGCAAAGGGAAAGAAGCATCCTCTTACAAACGGATCTTTTACACTTCTTCTTGAAAATCCGGATCAGGATTTCAGAAAGAAGGTATTTGAACAGTACTATAAGCAGTTCGATGCTCATAAGAATACGATAGCTGCAGCTCTTGACGGACAGTTTAAGGCTCTTAACTTCAATGCCAAGATGAGACATTATGGATCTACACTTGAAGCAGCTCTTGATAGTACGGAAGTTCCGACTGAAGTTTATACGAACCTCATCGATGCAGTTCACAATAATCTTGATTCAATGTACAAGTATGTTGCGTTGAGAAAGAATATGCTGGGTGTAAATAAGCTTCACATGTACGATGTATATGTACCTATCGTTAAAGACGCAGCCAAGAAGATAAGCTTTGATGAGGCAAAGGAGACTGTGCTCGAGGCACTTTCTGTTCTCGGAAAGGACTATACAGACCTTCTTAAACAGGGCTTTGACAATAGATGGATAGATGTTTACGAAAACGAAGGAAAGAGGGGCGGAGCATATTCCAACGGTGGACGCCCTCATCCATATGTTCTTCTCAACCACAAGGATAATCTCGACTCCATGTTTACACTTGCTCATGAGATGGGGCATTCCCTTCACAGCTATCATTCTGTAAAGTATCAGCCGGTCAATACATCTGACTATGTTATCTTTGTAGCAGAGGTAGCATCAACTTGCAATGAAGTGCTCCTCATGAAGTATCTTCTTTCAAAGACCACAGACAAGAAGGAAAGATCTTACCTCATAAACCACTTCCTCGATGCATTCAAGGGAACTATCTACAGACAGACCATGTTTGCAGAGTTTGAGCTCATGATGGGAAAGGCCGTAGAATCAGGTCAGAGCCTTACCGCAGACTTCCTCTGCGAGAAGTATCTTGAACTTAACAAGCTCTACTTTGGACCAAAGATGATTTCAGACCCCGGTATTGCTCTTGAGTGGTCAAGAATTCCGCATTTCTTCTACAACTACTACGTTTTCCAGTATGCAACAGGCTACTCTGCAGCAGTTGCAATTGCAAACAGGATACTTGAAGAGGGCGAACCTGCAGTCAAGGATTACAAGAAGTTCCTTTCTTCCGGTTCTTCTGCAGATCCTATTTCACTTCTTAAGATTGCAGGCGTAGATATGGGAAGTCCGGAACCTGTCAATTCAGCTCTTAAGCTCTTTGGTGAGCTTGTTGATGAGCTCGCTGCTCTTCAAAAGTAGCATTTAAAACAGTAATTATGATGATGAGGCACCGGGCTCTCAGAAACAATCTGGAGGGGTAGCGGAGACTTTTTTCTAAGGCTTGACTGCGAAACGGGCGGCAGCCCGGAAGAGCGGAATCAAGCCTAAAAAAGGCTCAGCGTGAAGCCCCGTAAGTTGTTTCGAATGTGCTCCCGGTGATCATCATCTTATCAATCTTGTTTCATATAAATGACACATATTAAAGAGACAATAGTAGTGGAAGGAAAGGATGATAAAAATGCTGTTCTTGCGGCAGTTGATGCCAATATCATCTGCACAAGCGGATATGGTCTTAATGACAAAATCCTTTCCGATATAAAAGGGGCATATGAAAAGACCGGTATCATCATATTCACCGATCCCGATCATCCGGGGCGTGAAATAAGAGAAAGGCTGACCGGCCTTTTTCCTGGCGCAAAACAGGCCTTTCTCACAAAAAAGCAGAGCCTAAAAAAGGGAGATGTGGGGATTGAAAATGCATCTCCTGAGGATATAGAAAAGGCTCTGATGAATGCAAGCGCTGTAGTGTTCGATCCTGAATTTGAGATAACAAAGGAAGACCTGTTTTACGCAGGTCTTGCAGGGACAAAAGACAGTGCGAAAAACAGAGAAAAAGTAGGGGCATTTCTTGGGATAGGATATGCCAACGCGAGTACTTTCCTTAAAAGGCTTAACTATATGGGAATAACAAGGGAATATCTGTCCAGCGCGTGTGAAAGAGTAGGGATATTTTAGTGCTTCAATTAACAGGCATCAAGAAAACATACAAGACGGGAGATCTTGTACAGCAGGCTCTTAAGGGAGTCGATATTTCATTTAGGGAAAATGAATTCGTTGCTATTCTCGGACCGTCAGGGTCCGGAAAGACAACACTTCTTAATATCATCGGCGGCCTTGATCGATATGATGAAGGAGACCTTATTATCAATAACGTCTCAACAAAGAAATACAAGGACCGTGATTGGGATTCATACAGGAATCACACGGTCGGATTTGTATTTCAGTCATATAATCTTATTCCCCATCAAACCATTCTGTCGAATGTTGAATTAGCTTTGACCATAGGGGGCATTTCAAGCAAGGAGAGAAAGAAAAGAGCTCTTGATGCGCTGAAGGAAGTAGGTCTTTATGAGCATGCACATAAAAGACCAAATCAGCTTTCTGGCGGTCAGATGCAAAGAGTTGCAATAGCAAGAGCACTTGTAAATGATCCTAAGATCTTGCTTGCAGATGAACCTACAGGAGCCCTTGACACTGTAACCAGTGTTCAGGTTATGGACCTTCTTAAGGAAGTTGCAAAAGACAGGCTTGTAGTTATGGTAACTCACAACCCGGATCTTGCTAACCAGTACGCAAACAGAATTGTAAAATTGCGCGACGGCGAGATTACAGACGATACAAATCCTTTCTTCCCCGGAAGAGAAAAAGAGGCTGTCCATAAGAATTTAGGGAAAGCATCAATGTCGTTTTTGACATCCCTTGGTCTTAGTTTAAACAATCTGATGACTAAAAAGGCGCGTACCATACTTACGGCCTTTGCGGGATCGATCGGCATTATTGGTATTGCTCTTATTCTTTCTTTAAGCACAGGTTTCCAAAGATACATTGATAAGATGCAGGAGGATACAATGGTCAGTTATCCTCTTACAATGCAGACGGAAACTGCTGATTTCTTTTCAGCTATGATTTCCATGCAGGGAACTACAAATAAAGAAGCTCCTGAGGGAACTCTTGTAGAGACTCAGGTAATGACTTCTATGCAGTCATCCATCAGGAAAAATGATTTAAAACATTTTAAGAGATATCTTGATTCACATCCGTCAGAATACGAAGAATACGTTAAAAACATCAGATACACATATTCTGTTACGCCTTTGATTTACACCATAGATGTGAAGGGCAATCTTGCGCAGCTCAATCCGAATGAAGCAATAGGTTCGGTAACAGGAACTACAAACTTCATGAGACTTTCTTCCATGTCAATGAGCATTTTTAATGAGGTTTCCGGAAAGGATGCCATAGAAAACGGTAATATACTCCTTGCGGGAAGACTTCCGGAAAAATATAACGAAGTGGCAGTTGTTGTTTCCGGTAAAGGACAGATTACAGACATACTTGCCTACACTTTAGGTCTCAAGGATACATCCAAATTAAAACCGCTTTTTACCGGCATGATGCTCGGTGAAAGAAACGTGGAAGCAGAGGATCCTATTTCTGTTACCTATGATGATATTCTGAATATTAAACTGAAACTCGTAAATCCGTCAGACAAGTACAAGTACAACGAAAAGTACGGCATTTATGAAGATATGTCGGATGACCTCGACTATATGATGAATGTTTATAACAATTCTGAGGATTTGATCGTTACGGCAGTTCTTTGTGCAGATGGGGCTACTTCCTCATCAGGTGTCTTGTATTACCCAAGTCTTACGGAGCA
>CAZALQ010000078.1:0-7457 GCA_964485605.1 uncultured Oscillospiraceae bacterium | reverse complement strand
CCAAAACTCACGGTAATTCATTCTCGAAAACCCTTATAAATCAAGGCTTCCAGCCGTTTTCATAGTCATCCTTGTACAATCGTCAGGGGCGCGGTTGCGTTAGTTAAGCAAGTAATTATGTACTTTTCTTTTCCCTCCGACCCGTAACTGTACATTCTATCTCAGCCGCATGGTCAAACAGGCATTTTAAGCGACTCCACCCTACTCGGATAAGTTATCCTGCATCATTGCGAATTTCTCCACCTCTTCAATTGCCTTCTGGTGCTTGAATTTCACTTCCACATTCCCATTAGCATCTATAAGAACTTCTGTTGCAGCCTGGCGAATGGCTTTCTCGTCAAATGACTTTATCTTCTCATCAATGGTTAGAACACCCTTCACTCGAGCATTCGAAACCTCAATGTTTGTGAGCTGTCCCTTGTACTTTTCTATCAGCTTACCGGCATCTTCACGTTTTTTGTGGTTCTCATCTCTCCCTGCGGCAAACTCCTCTTTTGTGATTGCTTCAGCAACATACTGCTCATAAAGAGCAAGCAAATCCTTCCTATACTGTTCGAGCAGCCGTTCGCCAAGCTCAATCTCATCTCTTAAATCTTTCTCCATTTTTCGCCTGGCTCTTATGGCTTCAGATCCCGTCTCTTTTGCAACACGCTCAATATATTTATTGTATTGCCTTACAACTTCGTCCTTTAATGTGTCAGACTCTATTTCCGGTCTCTTTCTCAACCTTACACTATCAGGGTTCTCGCCAGTATGATGTTTGCAAAAATACTTAGATGTGATCACTCTGCCTTTTGGGTTCTTTCTGACATACACAAGCGACCGCCCGCAAATTGCACACTTTGCCAGCCCGCGCAGTTGATCCGGATCATCATCTTTTAGAGAGCTTTCTCTCGAGCGAGATGTCTTTATTTCAAATGCATACTGTACCATTCCAAAATCTGTCTCAGAAATAATAGGCTCATGGTGATTGATAAAGACATGGATATCCTCCTCTTTCACCTTGATAGCTCTTTTCATTTCCTGTCTTCTAATTCCGGTCCGATACTCTCCTATGTATGTTCTGTCCTTCAAAAGTCTTGTAACTGAGGTAATGCTCCAGTTTTCTGTCCCATTTGGCGACTCAATCCTCAGCTCTTTAAGCTTCCTGACTATTTCCGCAATAGAGGATCCTTCTATATACCAGTTGAATATCTTCCGAACCACAGCAGCTTTTGTGGGATCAATTACCATGGTTTTGTCGAGTTTTACATATCCATATGGCGCTTTAATCAAAACATCTCCACGTTCCATCTTCTGATCGAGAATCACATGTGTCTTAAAGCTCGTCTCTGCCGCCATATAGCTGTTGACCAGGTTCATTATGGATGCATCAAGCTCCATCCCGTTTGCGTTCAGCGAATCATAGTTATCACTGATCGCAATCACTCGAACTCCTTTTGCCGGAAATGTCCTTTCCAGATACTCGCCAACGCCTGTGAAGTTCCTTCCGAGGCGGGATAAATCCTTGACCACAATACACTTTACAATGCCATAGTCCACATCCTGCATCAGTTCTTTCCAGGCGGGACGGTTAAAGTTTACACCGGTGTGGCCGTTATCCGAATAGACCTTATAGAGTTCCAACTCCTTCTTGCATTTAATGTAATCTCTTACGATTCGCTCCTGAAGCTGGATGCTTTCTTCGTCCCCGGCAGACTTCCGGCAGTAGATTGCGGTTCTGTATTTGGTCATGCTGTAGTTTGCTCCTAAGGTTTATCTCATTTCGACCTTTCATCCATTCATCTGGCGAATCTGGGATCAGTTCCCTTCATAAAACCCAGTCTCACTGATTGAAGCCCATTTCCGATACATTTCCTTATAGTTGTCCTTAATGAATCTTTGGATTTCCCGTGTATGTCTGTCGCTGATTCTCCCCTGATTCTGTACAACAGAATCCCCGTTATCCTTTACAAAGAATTTGCCTGAGCCTGCTTATGTGAGTTTGGAATCACTGGCATGGACATGCATGGCCTCAACAATACATTTCGACGTAAAGTACAGATAATAGCCACACACTTTAAACTCGAAATATTTAGGCACAGCTTTCCTCCATGTACGACTTTGCTCTTACAAGATAATCCATCGCAATGGAGAGTTCGATTTCATCCATACTGGTCTCTACAACTTCTCCAGAGGGGAAAATAAGTGCCGCATGCCCTTCTCGATTCAAATTTACAATCGTTATTCTATCTTCTCCCTTTTTAATAAAAGCAAATCCATCAATAATGACATCTGCCTCATCTGCAATTCTCTTTTGATCAAACATGCTCTATCAGCACCCCCTTAATTGGTTTCAAAAAACTCTCAGAGTCAATGTACAAATCATCAAGAACTGATGATATGTCCACATACTCTTCAGTTTCTCCGATTGTGGAATAATCTACATCTACAACCAAATAACCATTATCCCATTCTTTTACACGAAGATATTTCTTCAGTTTTGTAGATGTCCTGAATTTTATGCATTGGTCGCGGAAGGTAAACGTTGTATACTTTCCATCGACTCTGATTCTTGCCATATCATCATTCATTTTTAATTCCTTATTCTCCTCGTGCAGTTTCGGCCACCTCTGAAAAACTGCACAGAAGTTATTACTCATTACGCTTGTTACGTTACCATGCTGGGCGGCTCCGCCGATGATCACGCAAGGAGCGAAAGCAACTGTGGTCATCTGTTCCGCCTGCAATCCCTTAGAAGCCTTTTCCCTTGGCATCTTCCTACCTTCGCCAACTACGAAGTTACAGCCTGAACCGAGTTTAGTACATTTTGGCACCCTCTACTCGAATTACAGTGACTTTTGGGATGAAATTTCCACTTCCAATCTTCTAAAAACAATCCCAAAACTCACGGTAATTCGATCTCGAAAACCCTTATAAATCAAGGCTTCCAGCCACTTTTATACCGATTTTTGTACAATCGTCAGGGGCGTGGCTGCGCCAGTTAAGCAAGTTACTGCCCCAGCTTCGTCCACACAGCATCCGGATCATCGCCTTCGTCTGCATCCACAAGATATCCATCTACCTCTATCGCTATACTGTCCATGGCATAAAATTCTGCTCCGGTGATACCCGACTTCAGCGTAAATCCTTTGCAAAGCTCATCCGTAGCATTACCCGGATAAACTGTGGCCAACATACCATCTGAAACAAAAGCATAAACAATCTCAATGTTGTCTCCACTATCGTCAGATTGAACAACCGTCCAATTATCGTTTTTAGAGTAGTCATATGCCGCTGCTCCGTCTGATGCTTTGGGAACAGCCACTTTCATAAATGCGGTTGCTGCTACAGATCCCTCGTTCCGAATTGCCGGCGCTACGGAGACGCTGTCCCCGGGTTTGATATCGCTGAAAGTGTCCGCTACTCCATCGATCTCAACTTCGATGTACCTGGCTTTTCCTGGATTTATTGTTTTATGTATTGAGTTCCACAATACGGTTTCTGCAAAGGCAACAACGGATAAAGACAGTGCCAAGATCAATGCAATCTGGCTTGTTCGCCCCAGCGATTTAAACCACACAATCGGGCTTCGGCGTCTATTGGTATTCTCGTTGTTTTTATTAGTCCCGTTGCTCATTTATATCCTGTCCTTCCCTATCATCTCCCAGGTCTCCCTTGTCCTCTTCTGGATCTTCTATTTCCAATCCAATATCGGTATCGTACTCATTCGCCAGAACAATCCCCACAGTAGGGCTGTACACTTTATTTCCATCGCTGTATCCATCTTCTATGATCTCCACCCTGTACTTAGCGACCGGGGGATCTTCATTCTTCTCAATCTCAATCCTCACACGAGCTGATGCCCACAGTATTCTCCCGTCAGCACTCGCAAGAAGCATCGGACTTGCTATAAGTATCATCATCTCGAGTAAGCAGATAAACAGCATTCTGCTCCGATTCATCCGATCCTCTAATCTTCTAATCCTCTAATCCTCATCCAGCTGTTCTGTACATATCCTTATTCTTCTGTACCAGTTTCTCCACATCAGATTCTTCCATCACTCCTGCATCAAGAAGAGGCGCAAGGCTTTGACGAATTCCACAAGAGCTGCAAATCTCGGTTTTATTATCGATACGGCTTATGGCAGGTGGCTCAGCATAAGATTCTCCACAGATTGGACAGGTTCTCAAATTACTGGTCTCCTTTATGATGGTTTGATATCGGAGCGGTTATTACAGGTGCGGAAGTTATCCAATAATCAATAAATTCATCCTCCCCGCCCTTCTGCCAATCCTCTCCCCCGCTCTACTTGCAAAAAGTTGAAAGGCGGAAGGTACGATACTTTAGATCATCAGCGACTCAGCACCGGGTATGTCCGTGTGGCCGACCGCAAGCGAACATAATCTTGTGTTCATCAGCTGTGGGTACCGTAACAAGAGTAAGATAGCCACAGTGGTTTTAACGAGTTTTCCTTCTCATGGATCTTAGGCTTGTTCACTTACCTCGGCTCTTCGGCTTACGCCGTTGACCACACGATTCTAGTTCCCAGCCTGTTTCCCAAGAATCTTGTACAGCTGTCAAGTGGTCGTTCATATATATTGCATAAGCGTTTCTTCCATCAATGTGCCTGTATCGACATACTGGCGCCCCAGCCTCGAAAGATCCTTGACGATGATGCATTTGACAAGACCGCTCTCGCAGTCCTTCATCAGCTCTTTCCAGCCGGGTCTGTTGAAGTTTGTTCCTGTCCGCCCTTCATCCACATATGCCTGGAGATAATCAAAGCCTTCATCTTTATGCGCTCTGATATAGTTCCTGATGATCGTCTCCTGGTTTTCAATACTGCCTTCATCCGGTCGGGACAGGCGGCAATACGCTGCTGTCAGTATTCTATTTTCAGCCATTGCCGTCACCTCCGGTTCTTAAGTCGCTTTATATCTATCTTCATTGGACTTACATGATCATGGTTGTGGTCAATGCCAAGGTAAAATCTTCTGTGGTTATCCGTTCTCTTTTGTGCATCTATCTTGTTGAGAGGGATTTAACCTTCCCCAACCAGTGCCTTGAAACACATGGGGATTTCGGGCGATTTTTGAACACATGTTCTATTGAGTTCCCCATAGATTTAGTATGTTGCTACGTCCCAAACCACTATATCTTGTGTTTGAGTACCTAAGTTGGAGAACTTGTCACAAAAATTCGACACGCAGGGGAATTTCGGCGCAATATGAGATTCCCGCTGAATGAATGCACAGGCGCAAATTCCTATTTAGGCGATTCTCATACTGTTCCCTCGAAAAGTACCTTGTCTCCAATCTCCACCCGCTTAACACCCTGCTCTTTATTCTTATTAAAGTTAAAGCTCAACATATACCCTGTGGTCAGATTCCAATAATCCAGATACTCACTGATCTGCTTTTCTCCGGCAGCATTATACCTTTCGCCACGCCAGATTTTCAGTTCTATGATATACTGCTGTCCCAGATAATCTACGATCACATCGGTAAGGGTCTGATCACGGGTCTGTGCTTCAATGTAATAGTTACCTATTCCGTTGATAATCGGCTTCAGATACAATAGAAACTGCTCTCTTCCATCCTTCTCTTTGAACCGTTCCACCAGCGGACCACAAATCTGTGTGTAAGTCTCAATAAAATGTTCCATGATCAGCCGCATGTTCAGTTTCCCATCTTCGATGAAGATATTCTTTTGAAACTCACCTTCACGGCTGAATACATTATTTTTCAGCTCTTCATCTGAAAGAAAGAGATTATAAAGCATCGTTTCAAAAATACGATTTGCTATTCTTACAGTATTATGATCATTCCGGATCAAACCGTACATCTGCAGCTCGACGATAGCATCCTGCTGTGCATTCCACGTCAGTCTTGTCCCTTCCATCAGGATGCTTCTTATGGCTGCTCTCAGTTCCGGATAATTGTTAAGATTCTGTGTGAGCGACTGGAACAAGGTATTGTTTTCTGCCAAAAGCAGCTTGACAGCTTCATCGATTCCTCTGCCCGTCCATGCTTCAGACAGACTCATCGTCTTGCTGACTTCCTCATCAATTAGCTGGCAGATTCTACTCACCAGAAAGGGATATCCATTCGTATACTCCCGAATAGACTTTGCTATGTTCTCTGTATTCATCCCTGTATTATGGTCTGCTTCGTATTCTTCCAGCATTCCTTTGATGCCGGTCTCTGACAGACTCATATCTATCGTAAAATCAGCAGCTATATTCCAAGGGCTGTTTTCTTTACTATCCTCTTCAGATCTGATCTTGCTTTTCAGGTGTTTCACATCTGTTACACCGGCAAGGATGACGGATTGGAAGGACTTTTCTTCCGGGTCTTTTTTCTGTTCCAAATAATCAGCCCGAAGTTGTGCAAGAAAATCCAAGAACACTTGATTATTTGTTGCCGTGTCAACTTCATCAATAATCATTACAATTCTTTTTTCTGAGGTTTCACACCATCTATCCAAGATATCGAAAAGTTCATCCAATACCGCAAGGTGCTCTCGCCTGTCCACAGTTTTCTGTAAATCTTCTATAATTGAATCAGGAATTGATACCTTTGTCTTTTTCTTTATAAGCTGACGGCAAAAGGCCTTCACGAATTTTTCTTCTGTCTTAAAGCTTGCATCACTAATTTTCTGAAAATCCAGACTTAATACGAAATATTCATTCTTCAGTTTTGTTTCCAGAGCATCTAATGTCGTAGTCTTCCCATATTGTCTTGCCCGGTTGATCGTAAAATACTTTCCATCATCGACCAGCTTTTTTATCTCAGCAACTCTTTCGGAGAGATCAACCATATAATGCTTTGAAGGTATACACACCGCTGTCGTATTAAACTGCTTCATAAACTATCTCTCCTTTCCGTTGGTCTCACCCAACGTATTATTATATCAATCTATGTATCAGCACTCAATCGAATTATGGTTATCCACATTCTTTTGTGCATCTATCCTAGTGAGAGCAATCAACCTTCTCGGGCACCTTGATAACTGAATACTTCCCCGTGTGGTCATCTGATGACCTCTGAAGGATATTTAGCTACTATTTCACTATTTTACATAGATATAGTGGTTATGTTCCCTTCATACCACAATATCTTGTGTTTGAGTACCTAAGTTGGAGAACTTGTCACGAAAATTCGTCCCATAATTTCGGGTGCATTATGAGATTCATTTTTCACCGAAATCCTAATTTCGGGTGCATTTTGAACATACGTTCTAACCATTTTTACATAGATATAGTGGTTATACATTCCTTACGCCACTATATCTTGTGTTTGAGTACCTAAGATGGAGAACTTGTCCTGTTGACACGGTAGTCTTTTCTTTGTGTCACGAGTCATCTGTAGCTTAGCAATTACAGAAAATCCAGTAAAATCAAGGCTTTCCGCCCCTTTCCATTGAAATCTGAAACCTCATAACTCGTCTCCCCTTTTATGCACTTCGCGCATAA